>NZ_JBITPF010000010.1:0-80885 GCF_050468025.1 Neobacillus sp. NRS-1170
TTCATGCGCCTACTCTATTTAGGTTCATTTTTTAAATTCATGTAATCGTTCATAAGTTTCAAGCAGGAAGTCATAAAACAAAGCTTCGGTGGGAAGAAGTTTCCGTTGGGCAGGGTAGATGACACCGACTGAACGCGTGAGATTAGCATCAGATAATGGGACCATAACAGTGGAACGTGGTGTGTTATCTACCAAAGTCATCTCAGGCATCAATGCCACACCCAGACCTGCTGAGACTAATCCTTTTAATGCATCAATATCTTTCCCTTCGAAGGCGATTTGGGGTGAAAAACCTGCATCATTACAGGACTCAACAACTTGTTCGCGAAAAACAAATCCTTCTGGAAGAACACAGAATGGGTCATCTTTTAAGTCTCGTAACCTAATCGATTTCCTGTCAGATAACGGATGATGAAGAGGGATGAGAGCAACGATATTTTCCGTAAATAGTGTAGCGCCTTTAATTTTTTTCTCTTTTTCCGGATTGGGCATGGGGGCGATCATGGCCAAATTAAATTCACCATTTACAACACCATCTATTAAATCATAATAAAGGGCATTGCTCATTTGAAATTTCGCTTCTGGGTACCTAGTGCGAAATGCATATATGATGAACGGCAAGGTATGAGCCGCCATGCTTATAGGGAATGCAATTCGAACGGTTCCTTTTTCAGGATTTAAATTTTCCTCTACTTCTCTCTTTGCATCCTCCATCATATTCCATACTTGTTTCATTCTTTCAAAAAAAATTCTTCCAATGGGGGTCAACTTTACACTTCGTCCCTCACGAATAAAAAGTTTTACCCCCAATTCGTTTTCTAAATTGAAGATTTGTCTGCTCACGGATGATTGGGCAACATGCAAGGCATCTGCGGCCTCTGTTACATGCTCTCTTTTTGCCACCTCTATGAAATATTGAATTTGCCTTGTTTCCATTTTGTATCACTCCATTTAATGCGTAAAATGCATTAATTTCATCGAAAATTAAGATTGTAACTATTAATTAATAAATTATAAAATGAAAACACATTGAAGAAAAGGAATTTTCTTAATTTTAAAATAGATCTGGGGCTGAAAACTTATGAAAATGATGGAAAGAGTGGAAGAGAATCAAACACAAATTGTAAAGGAATACGTAAATCGTTTAATAAAAGGTGTTAAACTGCGTAATCCAAATGAATCGGAATTTCAGCAGGCTGTTAGAGAAGTCCTTGATTCTTTAGTACCTGTCCTTGTAAAAAATCCGAACTATATTAAACAAGCAGTTCTAGAAAGAATGATGGAACCTGAGCGAATGATTACCTTCAGAGTCCCTTGGGTGGACGATAGAGGGAATGTCCAAGTGAATCGTGGATTTCGTGTTCAGTTTAATAGCGCAATAGGACCGTACAAAGGGGGACTGCGGTTTCACCCTTCTGTTAACGCAAGCATCATAAAATTTCTCGGCTTTGAACAAATCTTCAAAAACTCATTAACAGGACAGCCAATAGGCGGTGGAAAAGGCGGTTCTGACTTTGATCCAAAAGGTAAATCTGATTTAGAAATAATGCGCTTTTGCCAGAGCTTTATGACAGAGCTAAGCAGACATATCGGGCCGGATATCGATGTTCCTGCTGGGGATATCGGGGTTGGGGCTAAAGAGATCGGATATATGTTCGGGCAATATAAAAAGTTAAAAGGTGCTTATGAAGCAGGTGTCCTAACGGGAAAAGGCATTGGTTATGGAGGAAGCTTGGGACGGAAAGAAGCGACAGGATATGGCACCGTATACTTTGTAGAAGAAATGCTGAATACACAGGGATTAAGCTTTAAAGGAAGTACTGTCGTCGTATCTGGATCGGGGAATGTTTCGATTTATGCAATGGAAAAAGCCATGCAGTTTGGTGCTAAAGTGGTTGCCTGCAGCGATTCAAATGGCTATGTTTATGATCCAAATGGTATTGACTTAGAAACGGTTAAAAGATTAAAAGAAGTAGAGAATAAAAGAATAAACGAGTACGTTAAAGAACATCTTGATGCAGTTTATCAAGAAGGCTGTTCGGGAATCTGGACGATCCCATGTGATATTGCTTTACCATGTGCAACTCAAAATGAGTTAAACAAGGAAGCAGCTGAACGGTTAATTTTCAATGGAGTAAAGGCAGTCGGAGAAGGTGCAAATATGCCTTCTACATTAGAAGCCATTGATACTTTTATGGAGCATAATGTTTTATTCGCGCCTGCCAAAGCTGCCAATGCAGGTGGGGTTGCTGTTTCCGCGTTAGAAATGGCCCAAAATAGTGCACGGTTAGCTTGGACACAAGAAGAAGTAGATTTGAAATTACAAGCGATCATGAAAGATATTTATAGTAAGAGTATGAAAGCCTCAGAAGAATATGATGCCCCAGGAAATCTGGTTATCGGTGCCAATATAGCAGGTTTCTTAAAGGTAGCAGATGCAATGATTGAGCAGGGAATAAACTAACTTCATATTTTTGTCTTGATGAAAGGTCACTGAATAGTGGCCTTTTTTGTTAATTATTATTTTTCTGAATTTTTGTAATAAATTTTATATATGTAATTTACATATACAAGTAACATATTGTATAATATGTGTAAATTACATATATGAGTCTAATAGGTCATTAGGTAAAAAAGTTCATCATTTTAAGAATGGGGGCATTTTTGTGAGTGAGAAAGAGGAAATACTACTATATAAAACTTCTAATATTTTAAACAAAGATACAAGCATGATGAATCTGAACGATATTATTGAGGAACTAGTACGAATTATTGAATTAAATACGAAGAATAACTCATAACAAGAATTAAACTTTAGGAGTTTTCCCAAACACCCATGTTTGGCTATTCACATAAAATGAAAAAGGCTAAATTTTCGGGAGGGAAAATAGTGAGTTATTTTTTGCCTGCTCAAAGTCAACAACCACTTTTAATACATGTGTCTTCTGGTCCAGACAGTGCAGGAAACGGCTTTTCAAACTTTGAGAGATCGGTTTACCCTAACTTTTTTTCAGCTTTTGTGACCGCGGTATACCTTCAACGGTATGGAACTCCAGTTACAATGTTTTTTAATGGAGAAGGTGTGAATGGATTAATTAAAGGAAGACTGGCAACCATGATTGGCAATCCTGAAGCGGGAAAAACGATCACAGAACAATTAGGGATGTCCATTCCTGATTTTCTCCAAAGCGACCATCCACAAAATTTATTGGAATGGGCACAGACATTTGTCCGTCATGGAGGGCAAGTAACCTACTGTGGAACAACCAATACATGGGCCGGAAATGCAAAATCCTGGTCCGATAATTCTAAAATGGAATCGTTCGCCAACCCGCTAAATATTCAACAGGTAGCTGCAATTGTAATGAATAAAAATAGGAATTATATTGCTTTATAAAGATAGGCTAAACCCAACAGCAGATGTGTGTTGGGTTTATTATGCAGAAAATCGTAAAAGGGACATTTCGTCCCTTTTTTATTTGGATAAATTTGATCTGATTGATAAACTGATAGAAGACATAGAAAAGCAGAGTAGAAAAGGGGGAAGTTAAGTGAAATATGACAAAGTACGCTGGGGTATTATTGGCTGCGGTGATGTGACGGAAGTGAAAAGCGGGCCGGCATTTCAAAAGGTACAGAACTCCGAGTTGGTCGCTGTCATGAGAAGAAATGGGGAACTTGCACAGGACTTCGCAAAACGGCACAACGTAGCAAAATGGTATGATGATGCGGATGCGCTTATTAATGATCCAGAAGTTGATGCTGTTTATATTGCGACTCCTCCAGGATCCCATAAGGAATACACGATTAAAGTGGCGAAGGCTGGAAAACCCGTTTATGTGGAAAAGCCCATGGCTCTTAATTTCGCAGAATGTGAAGAAATGATTGCAGCCTGTGAGACTGCTGGCGTTCCTTTATACGTCGCCTATTACCGCCGGGCGCAGCCGAAATTTGTAAAAATAAAAGAACTGCTTGAAGCTAAAGAGATCGGGGATGTTAGGTTTGTGTCCAGCATGCAGTATCGACAAGTTTCGGAAGATGTGAAGGACTTACAAAATCCCCCATGGCGGGTTCAGTCCGAATTGGCTGGAGGTGGTTTATTCTTTGATTTAGCCAGCCATACGCTGGACATATTCGATTTTTTGCTTGGCCCCATCAAGGATGTCCAAGGGTTTGCTTCCAATCAAGCAGGCTATTATCGTGCAGAGGATATCGTTACAGGTACATATCTATTTGAATCAGGAATCCATGGTGTGGGTAGCTGGTGTTTTTCAGCATTTGAAAATGTCGATGTCAATGAAATTGTCGGAAGCAAAGGGAAAATTAGCTTTTCTACCTTTGGAAATGACCCGATTATTATGAGGAAAGAGAATGAAGAGAAACGATGGAGCTTTGATCGGCCTCAGCATGTCCATCAACCCCTTGTGGAAATGATTGTTGCTGATTTAACTGGAGATGGCGGGAAGTGTCCAAGTACAGGAGTAACAGGCGCGAGAACAAACTGGGTTTTGGGTAAAATGGTGGAAAATTATTATTTATAGCTAACCATTCCTTGTTAAATGAGCAACAGAAAGAGCATGTTTTGAAAAAAATTGAACAAAACATGCTCATAATGGAATAAACCGGTTTAATCCATGTGCTATTTTTTCTGGATGACTGGGGACATGAACTTTTCTTTATCTGATGGATTCCATTCAGTCACAGCTTTTACCTTTTAGTAATGTTATTTATAAGTATTGCAAAGAATATTTTTATTCTTCTGTCGGATTATTAGGTCCGTTAAGTTCTAATTGATAGAAAGCTAAGTCTAGCCATCTATTGAATTTAAAACCTGCCTTTTCTATTGTACCCGAATGAACGAAGCCAAAGTTTTTATGCATGGCAATGCTTTTTTCATTTGCTGCATCAATTCCAGCAATTAAGGTAATATACTCTCTTTCCTTGGCAGTAGCGATTAATTCTTTCATTAAAGAAGCCCCAATGCCTTTTTTTCTGTATGCCTTGTCTACATAAACAGAATGTTCAATAGAATATTTATAAGCGGGCCATGCTCTAAAAGGACCGAATGTCGCAAATCCAACCACTTTATTATCTTGTTCGCATACTATTATTGGATACCCTTCAACCATCTTTTGTTCATACCAAATTTGTCTGCTTTCAAGCGTTTGGGGTTTATAGGCGTATACAGCAGTAGTATTGAGAATGGCGTCATTATAGATATGTAAAATGTCCACTAAGTCTTTTTGAGTTGCTTCCCTTATCATTCTTTTCTTCCTTTCAAAATAATTTATCTTTCAACATTTATTGTAGAATGTTTCATACAAAACGTAAAATTGAACTTTTTAACCCCTTGCTATAGGATAAAGTTATAGCAAAGCATCCAGCAAATTCAGATAAGAGAAGGTTAGAATATGACGCCTCAACAATTTCGATACATAGTGGAGATTGCCAAGCATAATTCTATTAGTCAAGCTGCTTCTGCACTTTACGTAACACAGCCGAGTATCAGCAAAGCAGTGCGTGAACTCGAAACTGAGTTAGGGATTACGATTCTTAATAGAACGAATAAAGGCGTTGTCTTCACAAAAGAAGGTACAGAGTTATTATTTTATGCAAAAAAGCTTCTAGAACAAATGGAGTCTGTTGTCCATCATTTTAACAAAGAGAAAACAATAAACTTAACAAAGTTTTCTATTTCATCTCAACATTATGGTTTCGCTATAGAGGCTGTTGCAAATTTAATGGATTATTTTGCCGACAGGAACTATGAGCTGGCGATTCGGGAAGGTAAGACAACCGATGTGATTGATGACGTATATACAAGCAGAAGTATTCTTGGAATTTTATCTCTGACCGATTTAAATAAGCACTTTTTTGAGCGTTATTTTATCTCTAAATCACTAATGTTTACCCCCCTTGGTTCACTGAAACAGCACGTCTTTCTCCGAAAAGAGCACCCTCTAGCTCATCTCGAATCCATTACCTTGGAGCAGTTAAGGGACTATCCTTATTTAACCTACCAACAGGACGACATGTTGCTTCATTTTGCGGAAGAAGCCCTGAATGTAGACAATATCGGGAAACTAGTCTATCTCAGGGATAGAGGGGCAATGAATAATCTCCTGTCAAATACAGATAGCTACAATCTGGGAACAGGCTGTATCGTGAATAATTACATGAACCCCAATATTATCTCTATACCATTGGAAGGAAGCAATATAATTCAAGTGGGAATAGTGAAACGAAACGATGTATTTTTGCCAGATGAGCTTCTGGTTTATGTTGAATTTTTAAAATTAGCTTTGGAAAAATCTAAGCCGTAGGAAATGTGACTCCGTCCTAATTTTAGGACTGGGTTACACATTTTTAAGGTTAAGCTTAGGAATGACCGCTGCTGCGGTCAGTTTTCTTATTGGATTGTCGGGGCAGTTAAAGAACACAGGGTAAATTAAATAAAACTTCTTTGGGAATTGATTATTATGGATAATATGCCATTTACATTGGGAAGATAATTTGGATAAGTAATAGGCTAGTAGGCTTTTTAACCTTTTACCGATGCATTCAAAGAAGGGGATTATAGTGATGCAAAAGGTGATTTATTCTGTACATATGTATATTCTACTCATCATGTCTACTGGATTTATGGTCCATGTATTGCTGCATCCCGTTGTTTTAACTTCATCCAAGCGGGACGCATGGATATCTGTAATCGGGAGCTTTGCCCCTTTCATCATTTGGACGATACTTATTTATTTTCTATACAAAAAATACGAACAAAAAAACATTTTTACTTTAATATTTTCATTGCATCCCTGGATTTCATATGGAATCAGTATTTTATTTGGAATTTATTTTTTTCTGACTTCGTTTATCACTTTCAAATATACAATCTTCTGGGCTAATGCGAATTACACGTTTGACATCCCCAATTTTATGATCGCGCTTTTATTCGCTTTTCTTTGCTATTATGCTTCACATAAAGGAATTCGTACCATTGGTGCCATCTCATTTTTCTTATTGCCTTTTGTTGTGATGTTTGGTTTTTTAGTGGGAATTGGAAATATTAAAAATAAGGATTACAGCATGCTCTTTCCAATTTTTGAGCATGGATATAAACCTTTTCTTCACGGAATGATGTATACATGTGCCAGTCTCTTCGAAACGATCTATTTTCTTTTCATTACGCCTTATCTGAAGAACGGAATCAAAATGAAAATGTTCCTGATTGTTGCCATCTTTATCTTCCTTTTAACGCTCGGTCCATTAATTGGAGGCATCGCTGAATTTGGTGCTGAGGAGGCAGGAAATATGAAAGTTCTTGCATATGAACAATGGAAGTTATTGAAACTTGGCACCCTTATCACCCGTCTTGATTTTTTGTCGATCTTCCAGTGGTTCTCTGGAGCATTCATACGGATTTGTTTAAGCATGTTAATCGTAAACCAGCTATTTATTCGCAAAAAGAATCGCTGGATTCTCCCCATTCTTTATAGCCTGCTTATGGTTAGCGTGGTCATCCCATGGGATTTCGAGTCATTTTATTCGTTTTTGTATTCCATCTATTACCCTGCAAGCCTGGTTTTTCTGCTTTTTAGTTTTGGATTATTGCTCCTTTTGAGCCGAAGCAAAGGTGATGTTCATGAATAAAAAGGACTTAACAACATCCGGACTAAAAAAATGGTATAAGAACTCATCCGATATTGTGATCATTACAAAATCCTATCAAGGGCCCGGTTCTTTCCATTCTCTAACCTTTTTGTATTGCCCGAATATCGTCAATACAACGATGATTAACGAATCCATTCTCCCTAAAATAACGGAGGTAATGGAGAAGGAACAAAGGTTTACGATGGAACGTTTAAACAGCTTCCTGGGAATCTCTGAACTAAAAGATGAGGCAGATTTCAAAAATGAACTGGAGAAAAAGCTTTTTTCCGGGGAATTGGTCATTTTTAATGAGGATTCAAAGGATGTGTATTTCATTTCGGTCTCCAATCCGCCAAAGAGGAGCCCGGAAGAATCCAGTTTGGAGACATCGGTAAGAGGACCAAGAGACGGCTTTGTGGAAAACATCTCTGATAACATGGCCTTAATCCGTCAGAGATTAAAAACGTCTTCCTTAAAAAGTATTGAATAAACCATCGGAGATAGAAGCAAAACGAAAATTTTATTGCTTTTTATCGAAGGTATCTTGAATCCCTCTATTTTGGAGGAAGTGCAAAAACGGCTGGGATCCTTAAAAATAGATGTTTTAAACAGCAGCAATCAATTGGAGGAAATGCTCTATGACCGAACCTATTCCATTTTTCCGTTAATGGATTACATTGGCAGACCGGATTTTGTCGTGGATTCCTTGAATCAAGGGAGATTTGCCATATTAGTGGAGGGAAGCCCTAGCTGCTTGCTTGGTCCGACAAGCGTGAACCAATTGTCACATTCTCCGGAGGATACGAACAATAGCTTTTTTTATATCAGTTTTGTCCGAATCTTAAGGATACTGGCATTATTCACTACGATATTTTTACCGGGATTTTTCATTGCTTTGATTACGTTCCAAACGGAACAGCTGCCTTATACCTTGCTTGCAACCATTTCCATGTCGAGAGTCGGGCTTCCTTTATCAAGTCCAATGGAAGAATTTATGATGCTTACCTTGTTTGAACTGTTTAAAGAAGCGGGTCTTAGGCTTCCAAAAGCAGTCGGGCAAACCGTTGCGGTTTTAGGTGGATTGATTATCGGTGACGCAGCAATCCGGGCTGGATTAACGTCGCCGGCCATGCTGGTAATCATATCGATCACCGTAATTTCAGGATATACATTGGTTAACCAAAATATCGGAGGGAATATCGTCATTCTTCGGTATTTTGTTCTATTTCTGTCATCTATCTTTGGGATGTATGGATTTTTTATATCCTTATTTACCATTATAACTTTAGTTTTTTCGCTTGAGAGTTTTGGTGAACCATATGTTCCCCACTTTTTCAATCCTAATTTGCCTGATATCTTAAAATCCTATCTAAGGTTTCCCTTTAAGCTTTTAAAAAAACGCAATCAAGCCTATCAGCCTCAGGATAACACAAGGCAAAAGGAGTAGTTTTTATGAAGAGCTTTATCATTTTTATAATCCTAATTACTCTGTCGCTGCTTTTGACAGGATGCTGGGGGGCAAAAAAAATTGAAGGGGAGGTATATAATACCGCCCTTGGGTTTGATTATAAAAATGGGAAATTCGAAGTGTATACCCAGGGATTGAATTTTGGGAACATTGCTAAACAGGAAGGAGTCAAAATAGAAGATTTGCCTATTTTGATCGGGGAAGCGAAAGATGAAAACATCCTATCAGCATACGGTGCATTAGAACAAAATACCTCTATGCCATTGAGTTTGGGACATGTTAAGGCAATCATATTAAGCGAAAGGATCATAAAAGAAAAAATGGCGGATGTGATCGATATCATGGGTCAATCGCCAAATCTTCGGTACAACATATTCCTTTTTGGCACAAAAGAGAATCTAAAGGAATTGTTACAAACTCATAGCTTTTTTAATTATTCGCAATTGTATTCGATCATCCATGGACCGGATGAGTTGATCAAACAAAACTATTCACTTCCAGTTCTGAGGTACAATCAATTTACTTCCCGTTATTATCGACCAATTGGAACCATCATGATCCCGTCTTTATCCATTGATAAAGCCCATTTTTCAGAAGGAAAATCAAAACAGATAGCGATACTAAACGGAGAATACATAATGTCCCAGCAGCATTACAAAGGCTGGTTAAATAAAGAAGAACTATACGGGCTCAGGTGGTTCTCTAAAGGCATCCGTTCATTTAATGTCCGGGTAGCAACGAAAACGGTAGCGGTAAAAATAAAAAATCCCAAAACAAAAATTGTGGTTTTAAAAGGGAACCAACCATCATATAGGATTGCGGTAAAAGGACAGGCTGCCCTGTACCAAAATTCCGATAACAAAACATACAGGAAAATGCGAAGCGAAATAAATAAAAAAATTAAAAACGATATTCTAACGACCATACAAAAAGGCGACAAATTGAATACTGATGTCCTGAATATCAGTGAAAAGTCTTATAAATACCATTTAAAACATTGGGATATCGGTGCGATTAGAAGATTTAATCTGCATTCTGTAAAAGATATAAAGGTGGATATAAAGATAATTGAATCGGGAAAATACAAATAATGAAAGCCATAAAGATACAGCATTGGAGGTATTTTTATTATTTTTGATTATATTGCTCTCAAACAAGGGGGTGTAAAATCTCGATTTGAAAACTTGAAAACGTTTTTAATTAGTGATATTCTTTAATAAATATTTTTGTTCGGTGTATTTCGTCTTGATAATCACTAAGAGCAAGGATAGTAATATATTGTGTGTTTAACACACTAGGAGGCAACTGAAAAATGGAAAATGGTAAAGTAAAATGGTTTAACAGCGAAAAAGGCTTCGGATTCATCGAGCGTGAAGGTGGAGAAGATGTTTTTGTTCACTTCTCAGCTATCCAAGGCGAAGGCTTCAAAACTCTTGAAGAAGGCCAATCAGTTACTTTTGACGTTGAGCAAGGTAACCGTGGACCTCAAGCGGCTAACGTTCGTAAAGCTTAATAAAAAATAGTTTTTACATGGAACACCCCGTAATCGTTAGATTCAACTAACTATGACGGGGTGTTTTTATGTCCATGCCTTTTTTAAAAGCACTATTCCTAATTGTATTTCCTCACATGTAAGATTAACATTGGGCTAACAAGATGAATGGATTTATTATCGAAGACGATTATGATAGTGAATTTCGTTATACACAGCAGCCATTTCCAGCACTAACCTTGAAGTCGTTTGTTCTAATTTTGAAAAATCAGTACCTGATTCATAAACTGGTAAAGTTTCAAAAGTAAAACAATGAAATTGAAAAGCCTCCCTTGCTCCATCATAACCTGGGTCTTCTACACTTATGCTATTTTTAAAGAAGGTCTCCAATAATCATAATAGTCGTATTGATACAAACATAACGCCTTGTTTTCACCACCATGGTATTCATATGCCTGTTCATCGCCAACTAATCCAACTTTACTTAAAAAAATAGAACCTTCTACTCTTGTTTTACAGGTTAAGGAACTATATGAAAGTCTTCGAATTGCCTCAAAAGAACAATATGAATCAGGGAAGAAAAAAGGATGGGGGTAACACAAAGTACATTTTTTTAGCTCATTCTTCAACGATTGAAGTTTCAGCTGCCTTTTTTGGCGGCTTTTCTTATTGAAGTACCGGTGCCGTATAGTTGAAGAACAAGTTAAGGATATATTGGTAAGTTTATGTAAAGAATAATAAGAAAAAATTAAAGGAAAAGCTTGATGAATGTAATCCTATTTATAGTATATGGATTTATTGGATGGAAATTTGGGAATTGGAAAGAATTTAAAAGTCTGTATCCTACTCTTCTTTTTTTAATAATAGGTGATTTTCTGTCTCAATTTTTGTTATTTGATTATACTATGTGGATGTTTCGTCCTTTAGGACCTTTGGATAATTTTTTTCATTTAAATCACACATTGATTGCACTAGGAAAAATGCTTATACAATATCCAGTGACAATTGCTGTGTTTCTTGGAAGAATGAATCCAAACAAAAAGAGTCTGTTAATTTCAATTGTTTTGTGGTCAGTAATTTATTCAATTACTGAAAAGGTTGCACAAATTTCAGGTATACTTACCTATCATCATGGTTGGAATTATGGTTGGGATTTGGTATTTAACGTCATGATATTTTTAATGTTGTTTATACATTACAAAAAACCTGTACTGGCATGGGTTCTTGTAGTTCCAATAATTCTAGGGTTGTGGTGGATATTCGATGTCCCATTTTCTGTCCTTAAATAATTCTTTTTAGCCCTTTTCTTCGAAAAATGTGAACGTTACCCATTGTATGGTACGTTTTTCATATTCAGCTAATAGGTGCTTGTGTTGAAGATTGAGCTGTCATCGTGACAGCTTTTTCTTGTTCCACTTACGAAGCAGGATAATTGAATTAGATTCGGCAAAAATATCCCCTAAAAAAGGCTTTTAACCTTTTCTTCCTTTCCTAAAACCCAAGTAAAAAACACCCAAACTATATGATACAAACCCGAAAATAATCATAATAACCTTCTTATGCAAATTCCACAGTAAGGCTACTTCGGAAATGAAATTTCCTTTTGTATGCAAATAATAGAGATAGACAATTAGCAGGGATAGGAAAATAAGAAAGATTACCTTAAGTAAACGAAAGAAATTTAAATTGTCGAGAAAAAGTGTTATCTTTCTCTTCTTTTTTGAGGAAGATTTTTTTGGTCTTGTTTCTGTCATAAAATTCTCCTCTCGATTTTTTGTTGTAAATTCACGTTCTGCGATAGAAAATGGAACTCGTTAAAGGCACACTTGGTCTTTCTTTAATAGAAATCTCCAATCATAGCATAAAAAAAGAAATTGGTCTTGTACCATAAGAGCAGAGATTCATGCATTTATCTTATCGTCATATTTCTCCCTAATGCGCTTGATATCCTCTCTAGGTGGAAAACCAAACATACGGGAATATTCCCGGCTGAATTGCGATGGACTTTCATAGCCTACCCGGAAGGCAACGTCAGCAGCATCTGTTGACTCGGATAATAACAAGCGACGGGCTTCCTGCAGCCTTAATTGTTTTTGGAACTGTATCGGGCTCATGGCGGTTACTTCTTTAAAGTGTCTATGAAGTGAAGAAACACTCATGTTCGCGATTTCCGCAAGCTCCTCAATGCGAAAAGACCTATCATAGTTATCAAGGATATGTTGTATAGCATCACTAATTTGAAAAGTAGAGCTTCCTTCTATTGCTATTTGCCCCAGTATAGATCCATGCTGCCCTTGCAGAACCCTATAGAGAATTTCCTTTTTGAAAATAGGAGCAAGTACCGGAATATCTTTAGAATTTTCTAGTAATAAAGCTAATCTGATTACCGCATCCAACAAAGAAGGCTCAATCTTGCTGACAAACATACCTCGTTTTGCACTTTCTTTCGGGCCAACCCGAATTTCGGAATCACTTAAAACCTCTAAGATTTGACTCGGTGTAAATTCAAGCTTAAGAGCCAAATACGGAACGTCGGAAGAAGCTTCTATTACTTGGCCGGTAACTGGCAAGTTAACGGATGCAACAAGATAATCGGCAGGACTGTACCTAAAGCGTTCCTGTGCCAGAGATACTTCCTTCACACCTTGAACCACAATGCAAAGGGAAGGTTTGTATACTCTGTAAATTGGTTCGGTAACATTAGACTCACGAATGAAAAATAAAGATGGAATATCGGTAGCATGTACTCCGTCCCAGCCTGAATAACGCTCAATGAGTTTAGCAAGTTCATCTTGCTGTTTATTTATTTGTTCAGACATACAATCCTCCTTAGTTCATCATCATTGATGTTTCTATTATAATGCCTCTTTAATTAATGCGTAAGTGGTTGTGAGAGGATTAGGCAATCTTTTGCGACGAATGGGATACCGATTACGTTTTTATTTATTGGATAATAAGTGAGTAGAAAGAACAAATGAACAACAACTGAAAATAAAAATGGAAGGAAGATAAATTATGCAAAAACGCAAATTGGGGAAAAGTGGATTAGAAGTTTCTGCGGTAGGACTCGGTTGTATGGGGATGAGTCATGGTTACGGCCTAGCTTCAGATAAGAAAGAAATGATTTCTCTAATCCATAAGGCGTTTGATCGTGGTGTGACTTTCTTCGATACCGCCGAAGTTTATGGTCCATATGTGAATGAGGAGCTGGTAGGGGAAGCTTTAGCCCCATTAAAGGGAAAGGTGATCGTCGCCACAAAATTCGGTATCCAAATGGAAAATGGCAAGCAGGTGCTTGACAGCAATCCGGAGCGCATTAGGCAATCAGTCGAAGGCTCGCTTAAACGCCTTAAAGTGGATACCATTGACTTGTACTATCAACATCGTGTCGACCCAAATGTGCCGATTGAGGAAGTAGCCGGAGCAGTACAAGACCTAATCAAGGAAGGTAAGGTAAAACATTGGGGACTTTCTGAGGCGGGAGTGGTTACGATACGCCGTGCACATGCAGTTCAGCCGCTTACAGCGATTCAAAGTGAATACTCCATGATGTGGAGAAGTCCTGAAGAAGAACTGCTGCCTGTCCTCGATGAACTAGGGATTGGCTTCGTTCCATTCAGTCCGCTAGGAAAAGGATTCCTAACCGGAAAAATTGATAAGAATGCTGCATTCGTTAACTCTGACTTCCGCAGTATTGTACCTCGCTTCAAACCAGAGAATATCGAAGCAAATCAGGTTTTGGTCGAATTGATCCAGAACATTGCTGCAGTAAAAGAAGCAACGCCAGCTCAAATCGCCCTTGCATGGGTGCTTGCCCAGAAGCCATGGATCGTCCCAATTCCAGGCACACGAAAATTGGAGCGTCTGGAAGAAAATCTTGGTTCAGTGGAAGTTGTGCTGACTCCTATGGAACTAAAAGATTTAAATGAAGCTCTCTCGAAGATCGAGATTTCGGGAGACCGCTATCCAGCAGAATACGCAAATAGAGTGGGAAAATAACAGCCATTAGACATAAAAAAATGGAGGATTTCAGATGCAAAAGGTAATTTTGAACAATGGTGTTGAGATGCCTATTCTGGGCTTCGGTGTTTATCAAATTCAAGATGCAAAAGAATGTGAACAAAGCGTTTATGATGCTATTATGGCTGGCTGTCGTCAAATCGATACAGCAGCTTCTTATCTAAACGAAGAAGCAGTTGGCAGAGCCATCAAACGGAGTGGTGTTCCAAGAGAGGAATTGTTTATTACGACCAAACTCTGGGTGCAGGTTACGGGTTATAAGAGCACAAAGAAAGCATTCGAAAAATCATTGGAAAGGCTCCA
This sequence comes from Neobacillus sp. NRS-1170, assembly GCF_050468025.1. NCBI lineage: Bacteria > Bacillati > Bacillota > Bacilli > Caryophanales > Bacillaceae > Neobacillus > Neobacillus sp. NRS-1170. Next base: position 14,931 of record NZ_JBITPF010000010.1, read on the forward strand.
ATTGGATTATTTGGATTTATATTTAATTCATCAGCCATACGGCGATGTTTATGGTTCTTGGCGTGCAATGGAGGAATTGTACCGAGAAGGTAAAATCAAAGCTATTGGAGTGAGTAATTTCCATCCTGACCGGCTGATCGATTTAATCATTCATAATGAAGTGATTCCTGCTGTTAACCAGGTTGAAACACATCCTTTCAACCAACAAATAGAAAGTACTGAATTAATGAAAGAGAACACTGTTCAAATAGAGTCCTGGGGCCCATTTGCTGAAGGACGAAATAACATGTTCCAGAACGAGATTTTAGTATTAATAGCAGAAAAATATAATAAATCCGTTGCCCAGGTGATTTTACGTTGGTTGACACAAAGAGGAATCGTCGCCATTCCAAAGTCAGTTCGTAAGGAAAGAATCATCGAAAACTTCAGTATCTTTGACTTTGAACTAAGCATTGAGGATATGGAGAAGATTGCTACGTTAGATACGAAGGAGAGCTTGTTCTTTTCACATAGAGATCCTGAAATGGTAAAATGGATTGGTACCCGTAAATTAGATATTTAACACTAAAATAAATTAACAATTTAATGACTAATCATTAATATAATTGAATCAAGTAGATGCAGGATTGTAACTAAAATTGCAGGCAAAACCTTAATGGATTGTTACTGCTCATTTAGGCAAAAACCTTAATCGCTAAAATCAGCAATTTTTTCGTTTGCAATTTTAGTGGTTTAGGTTTTTCTTTTTTTATAAAAAAATTTTTGCAGAGGAGAGCAATCTTATGAAACTAATTGCAGTTGATTTGGACGGGACAACACTCAATTCAAGAAAAGAAATTAGTGAGGAAAACATAAGGGTAATTAAAAAAGCACAGCAACAAGGGCATATCGTCATGGCATTATCAGGAAGATCAGCGATATCAGTTCATGCAGAACTTGCTAAATACGGTTTAGATTGCCCAGTCGGCGGAAATAATGGATCAGAATTGTATGCTGATGGCAAATTGATTGAGATAATTTCATTGACATTATCCCAAAGTCAAAGAATTGTCTTAGAACTTGAAAAAGAATCGATGCCTTATAAAATTGGTACAGCCAAAAGTACGTATGCACATAAAGATTGGATGGAACGATTTGAGTACGTACTATCATCAGGACGTGTACCAAATGAATACTACACACATAAGGATTATGAAATGTATACAACTGCTCCTCATGTTTACGGACAGCCAATATTTAATCAGCTTGAGGAGATCATTAACGAAGAATCCGCGGTACAAAAATTCCTCATTTTAGGACTTGATCCAGAACAGAAACAGCGGTTGCATACAATTTTAGAATCCATTGAAGAAACCTTTGTTACATCTTCTTCCCCATTTAATCTTGAAATCACACATATTAATGGTAATAAAGGGAATGGTCTCAAAACAATGGCACGCCATTTTCAGATTCCATTAGAAAATACTGTGGCGATTGGCGATGAAAAAAACGATATCCCCATGTTCAAAGCTGCAGGTTTATCAATTGCAATGGGGAATGCCGAAGACGAAGTGAAAAAACACAGTGATTTCGTTACTTTAACCAATGATGAACATGGAGTTGCCTACGCGATTGATAAATACATTTTGAAAGATTAAAAGTTTTTATCCTTTCGATCAACTGCCAGCGATTAATTGCTGGTTTTGTTTTTGTGTAGATATTGCACCATATATTAAATGAGGATAAGTTAATTCGTGATGTATGACACACTCAATTAAAAATTTTTAGTGTAAAATAAAAATAATAGTTTTTATTGGAAATGTGAATATATTAGTTGTTTTATTAGAAAATGTATTAGATACTGTTGATGGATGCACTTTTAGTACAATTGAATTATCAAATGGGGACCGAACAAAAATGTGACAGGTAAACAATCAAAATTTTATAATGCAAACTTTTTGAGGTGAAGATGATGCAACTTACTTTAGAAAACCTAAAAGATAAAACGGCAGCAACACCATTTTCAAGAACGAATCCATTTCAAGCGAAGGTGCTCAATAATGTAAATTTAAATGGAGCAGGTTCTAGTAAAGAAACGATTCATATTGAGCTATCATTAGAGGGATCAGGCCTTTCTTATGTCCCAGGTGATGCACTTGGTATTATTCCTGCGAATGACCCAGAACTGGTGGCTTCTCTAATAGATGAGATGGCGTGGGATGAAGAAGCAATTGTGATCATTAATAAACAGGGTGAAACACTACCTTTAAAAGTAGCTTTGACAACTTATTTTGAAATCACACTATTATCGAAAAAAATCCTGCAGCAAGCAGCTGAATTTACAGATAATGAAGAGTTAAAAAAGCTGGTACTAGTAGAAAATGCAAATCAGCTAAAAGAATATACTAATGGTCGCGATCTGCTTGATATGTTCCGTGATTTCGGTCCATGGAAAGCTACAGCACAAGAGTTTGTTTCGCTTTTAAGAAAAATGACCCCGCGTCTTTATTCCATTGCCAGCAGCATTGCCGCTCATCCTGGTGAAGTGCATTTAACGATAGGTGCAGTTCGTTACATGGCTCACGGCCGCGAGCGAAAAGGGGTATGTTCAGTTTTAGTTGCAGAACGTGTTCAAGAAGGGGATACGCTTCCAGTATTTGTTCAGCCAAATAAACACTTCCATCTCCCAGAGTCCCAAGAGAAGGATATCATTATGGTAGGTCCTGGGACCGGCATTGCCCCATTCCGTTCCTTTATCGAAGAACGTGCTGTGAATAAAGCTGCTGGCAGATCATGGCTGTTTTTTGGAGACCAGCACGCGGCGTCAGATTTCCTTTATCAAGATGAGTTAGAGAAGTATCAAAAAGATGGAGTACTGACAAGAGTAGATACTGCGTTCTCTCGTGATTCTGAACAGAAGGTTTATGTACAGCATAAAATGCTTGAAAACAGTAAAGAATTGTTTGCATGGCTGGAAAATGGAGCTTACTTCTTCGTTTGTGGAGATAAGCAATATATGGCGAAAGACGTTCACGAAGCACTTCTTACAGTAATAGAAAAGGAAGGAAGCATGACTCGTGAAGAAGCCCAAGCTTATCTGGATGCTATGAAAGAGCAAGGGCGCTACCAGCGTGATGTGTATTAAATATAATTAAAACTTTTCAAAAAGAGTGACCTCATTCCGCTTAAAGCGGCCAATGAAGTCACTCTTTTTTGCGATGATTGGAGGGCAGCGGGGTGGAGTAAGAAACTGGCATTCCCCTTACAATCTCAGATTCAGTTTCGATGTAGATCCTTTTACGTTATCAAAATCATTTGTAATTCCGGTTTCAGTCACGTAGACCCTTTCTATGCTACCCTATTCACTTTTTTAACCTAAAATTAATATTTAATTTAAGGTGATCTTAAGGTTATCCAATTAAAATGGGTATTAGTTAAAGGGTACTATTTAAATTCGGAGGATTACTATGAAAAAGAATTATACAAAAATTGTCCTTGATTTGTTGATGGCCATTACGTTTGTGCTTCTAATGAATCCAAGAGTATTAGACGGTTTACCGTTTCATGAAATAGCAGGTCTGGTTATAGGAGTAGCAATCCTTGTCCACATCGGATTGAATTATCAATGGGTGTTCAATACAACCAAAAAAATACTTGACCCAAAACTCCCAAATAAAACGCGATTTAGTTACTTGTTAAATCTACTCCTTTTAGTTTCAATGGCTGCAGTCATTGTAACAGGGATACTTATTTCTAGGGTAGTATTGCCAAGTCTCGCCATTGAGGGAAGTCATACAATCCGTGAACTACACGGTTTTTCTGCGGATGCTACACTTGCTTTAGTGGGTCTTCATGTTGCGGTACATTGGCAATGGATTATGAGTATATGTAAAAAAGCGTTCAAATCGAAGGACGGAAAACTTAGGAAGGGTGTTTTAGCATCAGTTATTCTATCACTTGCCATTTTGGCAGGTGGAATTCAATGGTTTGCCTCAACTGCAACTCCAAGCAATGGTGAAATCATGCCAAAACAAATGCAGCAAAGTGAGCAGGCAACTAATAATGTGACTACAGCGAACCAAGGGAATACAACGTATACAAATCAAGCAACGCCTAACCGAGATTTTCGAGAAGGAAAATTCCATGGAAAAGAGGGACATGGCGGCAGCAGCAATCCAATTCTCGTCGTCCTTAACTATTTTGCAATATGGGCAGCCATCATCATTCCTACCTACTATATTGAAATACGAATATTAAGGAAAAAACGAGAATCAAGGCTTCGTCCTCAAACCTCCTAACAAAAAGCCCGCTTAATGTTAAGCGGGCTCTTTGTTACCATTCTTTTAAAGTAAAAAAGACTTAACCCCTTGGTTAAGTCTCTATATAAAATTTTCCACTTATTATTTCCTTTCCTAATTTTTTTTCATTTATATTTTATCGAGAAGGATTATCCTATTAATCCTTGTGTTTCGATATTATTAATTATATGAAGTTTTTATTCCATAATGGATAATGCTAATCAACACCTCCCCATAATTAAAATGGTATGGTTCTGATCACCTGGACCGATGAAATCTAACGCGGCAGGAGAAAATACTGTAACTTTTCTTTTTACGCCCTCCAAAAGTATTCGGATTTGTCCAAGAACTACATTAGACTGGAAGACACTGCCTCCCAAGAAAATCCTCTTTTTGACTCTCCTTTCTATGACATCCTTATTTTTTTTACAAACAGTGCGTTCCATTTTCCGCACTTCCACTTTCTCGTTAAGCTGCGATAAATTCTTCTCCGTTTGAAGAACTTCTTCTTCAATCGAAGCGACAATCCCGATTTCACGTTTATTTAATACCAAGACGAAGTGATAGCCTGTCTCCGATTTCTTCTGGACAACCGCTGCTTCATCCGTAATAAACGTGACGAATTCTTCGGATTTGTTCGTTTGTGAGTCTGGAGAGATTTCTTTTTGCTTGATGACTCGAAATATTGCTTTTGCTCCAATTTCTTCAAAGTCAAAGGGTCTAATACTTTGGGTGCGGACGAGATATAGATCAGCAACCTTCCCTTTGCTAGTTAATTGGATACATAAAGCAACATCCTTATTCACCGCCTTTCCCTCATCGTTCGAGAGCATTGGGACATTCATGTTCATTCCTGGAAATTGAACGAAGATGTAGCTGAAGTTTTTCTTAGGCTGTATATTCAGAAGTCTCATAAACTCACAACCTTTCCGATTTTGTAATAGGGTTTTTCCCCGTATAGGTTTATAAATTCAATATTTTTTTTTACTTTCCTTTCAAGGTATGCTGAGTTTTCATCGTCACTTTCTTATGAAATCCGATGGATAATTCCTTTTGTTGAGTATTTATGAGCAATTCTTTTATCGAAAAACAAAGATTGAAAAATTTTTTGTCGTTTTAACAGCTTCCAGTTCATTCATAAAATTTTAGAATTGTAATTAAAACAATAAGTGTTGACTCAAAAGATTATTCGTAGTATATTTATCTCACATTCAAGATATTCGAATTCGAAATAAAAACAAATAGGAGGAATTTTTAGATGATAAATATTGGTTTATTAATTATTCGTTTAGTAGTTGGTGTTTTATTTGTAGGTCACGGCGCTCAAAAATTGTTTGGCTGGTTTGGCGGGTATTGTTTAAAAGGGACGGGAGGCTGGTTTGAATCCATTGGCATGAAACCAGGAGTAACCATGGCTCTATTTGCAGGACTTACAGAATTAATCGGTGGAATCCTGTTTGCTTTAGGACTCTTAACTCCCGTTGCAGGAATCCTGATAGCAGGAACCATGGTAATGGCAATCGTGAAGGTGCATGCTCCTAACGGATTATGGGCAACAGCAAATGGTTATGAATATAACCTTACATTGCTCGCAGTTGCTATTGGTGTAGCATTAATAGGCCCTGGTCAATATGCATTAGATGCTTTTCTAATCTAAATATCTCGAATTAGAGAATTTTTAATTTAATATATTTATATATAATCAAAATTTTAACGGAAAAATACAATAAGAATCCAAGAGGAGTGAAAAACATGGAACTATTAGGATTACATCATGTATCAATTATGACTGGGAAAGCAGAAAAAAATTATGAATTCTATACGAAAATTTTAGGAATGAGACTGGTGAAAAAAACAGTCAATCAAGATGATACAAAGTCTTATCATCTATTCTATGCTGACGCAGAAGGAACACCTGGTACGGAGATTACCTTTTTTGACATCCCTGGACTTGGAAATTCTTACAGAGGAACTTCTGAAATTTCTACTGTATCGTTGAGAGTTAAAAGTACTAATTCATTGGAATTTTGGAAAGAACGTTTTAGCCGCTATGGAATTGAACATGGTGATATTGAAAAAAGAGCTCAACGTGATACTTTAGCGTTTAGGGACTTTGATGGAACTCGATTAATGCTCGTTGCAGATAACGGTGAAAAAGGTGTAAGAGGCGGTATTCCTTGGCAACGGGATGATATTCCTACAGAACATGCCATTATAGGTCTAGGTCCTGTAACACTTACTGTTGGAATTTCCGAACCAACGATTGGAGTTCTTACTGAAGTCATGGGTTTTCGTTTTGTCGGTTCTTATCCATCTCTTGAAGGGGATTTCCCTGAAATCTTGGTTTATGCAACGGGAGAAGGAGGCAGCGGGGCAGAAGTTCATATTGAGACAAGGCCCGATTTGCCAAGAGCTCGGTTAGGCCGTGGAGGAGTCCATCATGTTGCTTTTCGGGTTCCGAATGAAGAAGAATACGATCAATGGGCACAGCACATAAAGAATAACCGTCTGCCAAATTCAGGAAAGGTAGAGCGATTTTATTTTAAAGCGTTATATTTCAGAGAGCCAAATGGTATTTTGTTTGAATTATCAACCGATACACCAGGGTTTGCTGCAGATGAGCCTATGGAAACAATGGGTCAAAAGTTAGCATTACCGCCATTTTTAGAGCCTCGTCGAAAAGAAATTGAAGAAAACTTACGGTCTCTAGAACTGAATTGAACGATTAAAATTTCAGCAGAACACCAATTGTTATTAGAAAAGATAAATGCAGATGTCGAACTACATTGGGAATATAGAGGGCTTAACATTGGAAGAAGTTGAGGCTGCTTCGAATTGGTATAAAAGGATTCATTTAAAGTAAAAAGCTTTAATAATCTAAGAAAACGCACTGGGGAAATTTCCGCCAGTGCGTTTTTGCGAGCTTAAATATTAACGCAACCCTTTAATAAAGAACCCTCCATAAATAAAAGGTGGCATAGGCTTGCCAATTCTCCCATTTTGATTCATACGCTAAGAGCTCATCCTTAGCAGGCTTTCTCTCTGAACCAGTAAGATGTTTGATTGCATTATGCAGTCCGACATCATCAATTGGATATGCATTGGTAAAATGCAAGCAGCGCATTAAGACATAATTCGCTGTCCATGGACCAATTCCGCGAATCTTAATTAAACTCTTCTCTGCTTCTTTAAGGCTATCAATTCTCAATAATTTTTCCTTTGATAGTTCTTCGCTGGCCATCAATTTGGCAATGCCAATAATATATTCACTTTTTTTTAAGGTCATTTTTATATCTGCCAGGTCTGCTGGAGTTAACTGAGCAATTCGATTGTAGGATGGAAATACCCAATATTTCTTGCTATTCCACTCAACTGAATCACCAAATTTTTCAACAAATTGTCTTTTTAAGGTGTAGGCGAATGCTAAGTTTATCTGCTGTCCTAATACTCCCCAGCAAAGTGCCTCGAATAAATCGGGAACGCCGATTAATCGTAATCCGTAAAATTTTTGGACTGGCCACTTAAGCAGTGGGTCTGCTTTTGCAATTTCATAAAATGGTGTTAAATCGCGGTCAAGGTCAAACCATTCACGAATAAAATTGAGAACCTCCGCTCGCTCAGACTGCTTAAAAGTTCCTGGGTCATTTAATAACTGCACGATCATCTGATTACATTCATTAACGTGGATTTGTACTAAGGCTCGGGTTTCACCAACAGCAATTACCCTGGTGATGATTTCATTTTCAACTTCAAACATAACTTCATTTTTGTTCCGTTGTAAATAGCCGAGATTTGCTTTTATATCAAAATCTTCCGGCAAATCAATGGTGATATTCCCGTTGTTATCTTGAAAATAGTTCATTGTATTTTGTCTATTGGACACAATTTAACCCCCCACATCTTTTTCTTTCATTATCACAAAAAATAATTTCATTATCTTGCCTTTATAGTTGAATATGCTTTTTTTTTATTGAAATCGAGTTATATTGATATTAACAAAGCGCAGGTGGAGTTATTTAAGAATATTGACTCCGGACCTATAATAAAAGTAGGGGTGGTCAAAATGAAACATGAGGGTTCAAGCGATGAAATGATGACCGATGAAAAGTGGCAGGCCATTATCAGTAACGATGCAGCGTACAATCATCAATTTTTCTATGCTGTTAAGACCACAGGGATTTTCTGTAAGCCTTCATGCAAATCGCGTATTCCTAAAAAGGAAAATGTCCGGATTTTTCAAAACGCTGAAGAAGCACTATCGGCCCATTTCCGTCCTTGTAAACGATGCAAGCCCACAAATGAGCGATTACCTGATAACGATTGGGTTGCGCTCATTACAGCGTACATTGATAAGAATTATTCTGATAAGCTGACGCTAGAAACGCTTGCTGAAATGAGCCACGGGAGTCCCTATCATTTGCATCGGACTTTTAAAAGGATTTCCGGCATTACTCCAGTTGTATATATCCAGCAAATCAGAATAAATACAGCGAAAAATTTATTGCTTCAGAATGACGTGCCAATTGCGGATATTGGAAAGGCGGTAGGGATACCTAATATCCCTTATTTTATAACATTATTTAAAAAGATGATCGGACATACTCCTGCCCAATATCGACAATTTCATAATAAGTCGGAGGGATTGAATAAATGAAGGCCAAAAATAAGAAACCCATATATTGGACCTTGCTTAAATTTAAAGATTGGAAAATAAATATAGCGGCTTCAGAGAAGGGACTGTGTTACGTTGGCTCACAGAACAAACCGTTTGAGGAATTGTCAGTTTGGGCAGAAAAGCGATTTCCTGGAAGCCCTCTCGTCGAGGATGGGAAGAAGCTAGAGCCTTATGCAGCCGAACTAATAGAATATTTTGAGGGAAAACGAAAGAATTTCTCCGTCCCGTTTGATTATCATGGTACAGAGTTCCAAGTCGCTGTTTGGAACGCACTTTGTGAAATTCCATTTGGAGAGACCAAAACCTATTCTGACATTGCAAACTATATTCATAAACCAGCAGCTGTTCGAGCAGTTGGCGCGGCAATTGGTGCTAATCCGGTGTTAATTACCGTGCCGTGCCACCGGGTTGTCGGAAAAAATGGCTCGTTGACCGGATACCGCGGCGGATTAGAGATGAAGACACACCTCCTTGATTTGGAGCGGCAAGGATCTCAATAGATATTAAGCATTGATGAGGCTTATATGCCTCATCTTTATTCTTATTACTAAGGCCACGAACAAAGTGGAACATCGATTCTTTAATAAAAATTAGAAAATTCAGAGGAATTCACGCCTATTATGTTGAAATAATAAATCAAGCGTTATTTGTGATTTGCCCTTAATTATAAAAAATTAGTAATGTAAGAGAGGTGAAAAATGAGGAAAATCGTAATTTCTGATATTCATGGTTGTGCAGCAGAGCTTGATCAACTTTTGAACAAGACAAACGCTCAACCGGAAGAAGTTATTTTTCTAGGAGACTATATTGATTCCGGACCAGATAGTCTAGGGGTATTAGATAGGGTAATAGATTGGTGCGGCCAAGGTGCAACGGCATTACTAGGCAATCATGACGATTTATTTTTACGATGGCTGGATGATAAAGAAATTATTTTTTATTATGGCAGAATTGGCGGGATGGCTACGATTAATTGCTGCCTACAAAGACTTGGGATGGACAGTGTTGAATATTCTCAATTGCTGCATGACCCAATAAAAGAAAATGAAATAAGAAAAACCATCATGGATTGTTTTTGTAAACAAATTTCCTTCTTACACTCGCTCCCACTATTTAAAAAGGAGTCAGAACTGATTTTTGTTCACGCAGGAATTAATCCGAAAAAAGGATTGGAAAAAACGACCAAAATTGAGTTCCTCAATCTTCGTGATGAATTTATTTACGAGTATAAAGGTTTTGAAACGATCATTTTCGGTCATACACCAACTAGAAGATTACATAATCATAATAATGTATATTTTGGTCCGAACCGAGTAATCGGGATCGATGGAGGGTGTGCCTTCGGAGGACAGCTAAATGCATTAATCATAAACGATAGTCAGTTCAGATCAGCATCAGTATTAAGAAAATAAATTTTCAAATGGAGGCAAAATGAACATGTCAAATATTCCATCAATATTGAAAGGGTTGCGTATTCCCGTAATCGGCGCACCGCTTTTTATCATTAGTAATCCGAAACTAGTCATTGCACAGTGTAAGGCAGGAATTGTTGGTTCTATGCCGGCACTAAATGCCAGGCCTGCATCCATGCTCGATGAATGGCTAGCAGAAATCACAGAGGAGCTGGCAGCGTACAACGCTCAGAATCCGGACCGGCCTGCTGCCCCGTTCGCTATTAATCAAATTGTGCACAAATCCAATGATCGGCTCGAACATGACGTGGAATTGTGTAAGAAATATAAAGTTCCGATCATTATTACTTCCCTAGGGGCTCGTGAGGATGTTAATGCCGCCATACATAGTTACGGTGGAATTGTAATGCATGATGTAATCAATAACAAGTTTGCGCACAAGGCCATCGAAAAAGGGGCAGATGGGTTGATTGCCGTTGCTGCAGGTGCTGGCGGTCATGCTGGTGTGAAGAGCCCGTTTGCATTGATTCAAGAAATCCGCCAATGGTTCAACGGTCCGCTTGCACTGTCCGGATCGATTGCCAATGGTAATGCGGTATTAGCAGCCCAGGCGCTGGGAGCCGATTTTGCCTATATCGGATCGCCTTTCATTGCGACCCATGAAGCGAATGCTGTTGAAGAATACAAGCAAGCAATCGTTGATTCTACATCTGACGATATTGTTTATAGTAATTTGTTTACAGGTGTCCATGGAAACTATCTGGCTCCATCCATCCGGAATGCTGGGTTGGATCCTGATGCACTTCCAGAAAGCGATCCATCTAAGATGAGTTTTTCGGATGGATCATCGAAGCCGAAAGCATGGAAGGAAATCTGGGGATCTGGTCAGGGAATCGGAGTTATTAATGAGGTCACTGGTGCAGGAGAATTCGTTGACAAGCTATATCAAGAGTATCTGGCAGCAAAAGAGAGAATCGTTCATATCGGATGAACAAATCTCGCAAAAAAGGCACCTTCAATTTTTATATTGTGTTGTAGCGGGTAAAGCGACTCTCATTCGAGGGTCGCTTTTATATTTTTACTTGCTTCTTATTTTAACCAATGGTTAATAATGGTTAATTATTATGTATTTTACATACCTAATTCAGTGCGTTAAGAAATTCTACAGATAAATGTCATTTCCTGTTCATCCCCCGTTCACAAACGGATTATAAACTAACGATATCAAAGAGGAATTGGGGGTATAAAGAAGATGAACATTGCTTGGAAAGAAATGAAGAAAAATAAAGGAAGGTTTTTGATTTTAGGTTCTATCGTTTTTCTGGTTAGTTTATTAACGTTTATCATCTCTGGTATAGCAAACGGCTTATCTCAAGATAATGCAGCTTTAATTAAAGATTTGCCAAATGGCCAATTCTATATGACGAAAGAAGCAGACGAAACCTATAATCTTTCAAGAATTAATAGCAGCACCCAAAAGAAAATACTAGACAAACACCAAAACGCTGCAGCCTTTTCAATTCAAATGGGTTTTTTGAATGAACGTAATCATAAGCAGCGGAGCGTCGCCTTTGTTACGTCAACCGAATCGAAGTGGTTTCAAAATGTAAAAAAAGGAGAAGTCGTACTGGACCGTTCTATGGAAGAGGATGGTATAAAAATTGGTGATACGTTAACGAATAATCAGTACGATGGCAAGTTTATTGTAAAAGGCTTTGTAGATCACAGTAAATACAGCCATGCCCCCGTTGCGTATGTCAATATGGAGGACTACCAAGAAATTTACCGGGCTAATCAAATGCAACTTATTTTCATACCGGGAGATTCAACACAAGGATTCGCTGGTCTACAAGCTTTTTCAAAGGATCAGTTCCTTAATGCCATTCCGAGTTATAAAGCAGAACAGATGTCCCTGAATATGATTATTTGGTTTTTAGTGATTATTAGCGGAATGTTATTTGCTATCTTTTTCTACATGATGAACGTTCAAAAAATCGGTTTATACGGTATTTTAAAAGCCATTGGTGTTAAAACAAGCACTTTATTTAAAATGATGTGGACGCAAATGGTGTTGATCACCATCATTGCGCTTGGTCTGTCGATTACACTGAGCCAATTGTTTAATCTGGCTGCGCCTGAAGGAATGCCTTTCCATTTAACCACGGAAAATACCGTACAATTATCGATTATCTTCCTAGTAATCGGTTTTATTGGAGCTACACTTTCCGGTGTTCAGATTAAAAAGATAGAACCATTACAAGCGATTCAACAAGGAGAGGGATAAAATGACGATATTTACAATCGATCATGTTAGAAAAACTTTTACAAATGGTGAAGTGAAGGAAGAGATTCTAAAAGGAGTGAATCTTTCTCTCAAGGAAGGAGAGGTAACAGCATTAGTTGGAGCGTCCGGCTCTGGTAAAAGCACACTCCTAACCATAGCGGCGGGTCTTCAGCCCGCATCGGACGGAACAGTCATTTTCGAAGGAAATAATATAACGAAAATGAGTTCAGAACAAGTGCGAAAAATTCGGGCGACTCAATTCGGTTTTGTCTTTCAATTTGCCCATCTAGTTCCTTTTCTAACAGTTGAAGAACAACTGATGCTCATGATGGAGGTATCAGAATCAAAAATCAATAAACGTGAACAAAAAAAGGAAATTAACAAAATACTAAAATTAGTGGAAATGGACCATCGCAAAAACGCCTATCCTTCCTCTTTATCCGGCGGGGAAAAGCAGCGGGTTGCCATAGCCCGTGCCATAATTCATCAACCAAAGGTTCTCTTCGCGGATGAACCAACGGCAAGTTTGGATTCAAAACGGTCTAAAGATGTGATGGAGTTAATCCGAAATTTAACGAAAACACTAAGCATAATGACATTAATGGTAACCCATGACGAAGAAATGCTCTCATTTGCCGATCATGTCATTAAAATGAGTGATGGACAGATTTTGCAAAGTGTCGTTTAATTTTTTGTAGACATTGTCATTTTTATAGGAGATGCATTCATGACCAATATTTTAATTGTTGATGATGATATCAATGTTTTGCAGCTTGTAACGATTCATTTATCTGAACAGGGTTATCAAGTATTCCAGGCAAAAGACGGGATGGAAGGGCTGGAAATATTGAAGAAGGCAGCATGTAATCTGGCCGTTGTCGATGTGATGATGCCTTTCATGGATGGCTATGCCCTAACGAAAGAGATTCGAAAACAATACGATATTCCCGTCATTCTTTTAACGGCCAAAAATCAAATCGAGGACAAAGAGCAAGGATTTGAAGCCGGTACGGATGATTACCTTATTAAGCCATTTGAACCAAAGGAATTAAGCTATCGTGTTAAAGCGCTGTTACGGCGATATGATCATCAAGCAGATGAATCCATTCAGCGTATTGGCAGTACGACGATCAACAAAAAGAGCTATGAGGTTCAGATTGGGAATCGAACCTTTCTTTTACCCCTAAAGGAATTTGAACTATTAGCTTTTTTCATTTCGAATCCTAAGCAGGTGTTTTCCAGAGAACATCTCATCGAACAGATTTGGGGATTGAATTTTCAAGGGGACGAAAGAACAGTAGATGTCCATATTAAAAGGTTAAGGGAACGTTTCTCTAAGTTGACAGATGATTTCCAAATAAAAACAGTACGCGGTGTGGGATATCTATTGGAGGTCCAACGTACATGAAGTCCCTTTATGTGAAATTTATTGTTATCACCATTGGCATGATGTTGATTAGCTTTATTTTGGCTTTTATCATCTCGAATATCTATTATCAACAAAAGCTAAAGCCTTTTAATGATAGAAAAAATACAAAAGTCGCGCTGGACGTTGCTGACTTTGCTGAAAAACATCCCGAGATTAGCCTGACAGAGTATTTGGATAGCATTTCTGCGGTTGGATACCAAATATGCCTTGTCGATCATCAAGGGAACAGAACTTTTTTTGGCGAGCCATTCAGGGACAAAAGTCTGTCAGGTTCAACTGAAAAGTATGTCTTAAACGGTCATGTTTTTCACGGGATTCTTGATTTTCCACAGCAAACATTTGTGACAGGCTTTTTTGCCAATGAACTAAAGAATACCATTGGTGTTCCCTTGAGACTGAACGGAAAAACCTTTGCTCTATTTGTGCGTCCTGACATAAAATTTCTTTTCGGCGAGATGCATGTTCTATTTGGCTGGATCCTGGTCTTGTCGATTACGTTGTCCATTGTGATGGTCCTTATTAATACGAAGTATTTAGTGAAACCGATATCCACTTTGACTAAAGCAACAAAATCACTGTCAAATGGTCGTTTTAATGTTGAACTGGAAATTAACCGCCATGATGAGTTAGGAGAGCTTTCACAAAGTTTTTTACAAATGGCAAGGAAATTAGAACAAATGGATGACATAAGAAAGGAATTCATTTCTAATATATCTCATGATATCCAGTCACCGCTTTCGAATATAAAAGGATACACCAGCCTTTTAGAAAATGAACTCATAAGTTTAGAAGATAGAAAACAGTATGTATCGATCATTAATAGTGAAATTAGGAGGCTGTCTAACTTAACAAAACAATTATTGCTTCTCGCTTCATTAGATCGAAATGAGGATATCGTAAAAAAGAAACGATTTAATGTTGGAGGACAAATTAAGGAATTGGTACGACATTACCAATGGGCAATAAGCGAGAAAGAGATTATGCTAAGCTACTCCCTGCCAGATATAAAGATTGTCGGCGATCCATCCTTACTGAATACGGTGTGGGATAACCTATTATCCAATGCAATAAAATACAATAAGCCAAATGGTAATATAGAAATTTCACTCGAACAAAGAGGGCAATCTGTTTGCGTAACGTTTAAGGATACAGGAATAGGGATGAATAATTCTGAAATAGAAAGGAGCTTTGAGCGCTTTTACCGTGCCGACAAGGCACGTACCCGAACAATCGACGGGACGGGTCTCGGATTATCCATCGTCAAAACGATTGTCGCTCTGCACGGCGGTTCCATTCAGGTGAGCAGTAAAGAGAATGAAGGGACTACGTTTATTGTAGAATTGCCTGTTTACTGATGAGAAGTGGGGGAAGCGGTTAAAGCCTAAGTCGTATTAAAGTTTGGGTCACAAATTGAAGAACAACAATTAATAGACCACTACAATGCAAGGCAAGCTAAATATCAGAATATCAAGGTGCTCGAAGTAGTTTCATCCCTGCCAAGAAATCCTTCTGGAAATACTGAAAAGAGAACTGCGGTTAAGAGGATAATCTTAAAAACAAACTATCTGCTGCCATTTTGGCGGCTGTTTTTCTTTACGATGAAAAACTCCTCTAAAGTATATTCGCAATTCAAAAGTCATATTTATTAAGATTTTTGTGGTTTAATCTTATGGTTGTAATATTATTATTTACCATGTAAGAATTTTAATTGTATTAGAATAAATGTTACCTATTCTTTTAATGAAAACTCAAACCTCTATGTTAAGATAATGCAAAGCCATTTTTTCAATGTCTGCAAACACGAGGAATAGCAGATGCGAAAGCTTCTCTGAAATGGTGAAAGGAGATACTTTTTATGGGAGCTTGGTCAACAAAAAAGGTTAACTGTTTATGAATTGAAAAAAGCGAATTATCGTCAAACATTCTAATGTAAATCGTTGCATGTATAAAGGAGGACTTTTTATGAAACTAAAATTACAGGCAATGTTTCTTGCCATAACGATGCTTTTATCTATTCCTTCTATCTGTTTTGCAGACGCATCAGAAGGAAATGTCATTGTTACTGTAGGAGAAAACCTAACAAAACAGCAAAAAAATGAAATGTTATCAGAGTTAGAGGTACCGGATAACGTACAAATTATTACCGTATCCAATAAAGAAGAGCATGAATATTTAGGTGAGTTTATTCCCAAGGGACAAATTGGTAACCGTGCTATTTCATCAGCAAGTATCACAATCGGTGCTAAAGATTCCGGGTTAAAGGTTCAAACGAACAATATTACTTGGGTTACGGATGAAATGTATACCAATGCCTTGATTACAGCAGGTGTAAAGGATGCAACCATTCACGTTTCCGCTCCATATTCTGTATCAGGAACAGCTGCATTAACAGGAATTATGAAAGCTTATGAAACGACAACCAATAAAGAAATTCCTGAAGAGGTCAAAAAAGCGGCGAATGAAGAAATGGTGAAAACAGCACAGCTTGGTGATTCTATTGGAGCGGACAATGCTGCTGCTCTTATGGGAAAAGTAAAGGATGAAATCGCCAAGAATGAACCGAAAACAGAAGCTGACTTGCGTGCATTAATTGAACAAGTTGCCTCAGAGCTTGGGGTTACATTAACAGATGCAGAGTTAGATAGTCTAGTAGACTTCTTCAGCGAACTGAAAGCAATGGATATTGACTGGAACCAAGTAAAAGAACAATTAAGTGTAACTTCAGAAAAAATCTCGACATTTTTGCAATCGGGAGAGGGGCAGTCATTTTTACAAAAGCTGCAAGATTTCTTAAATCATACACTTGATTCGATTCGTGTCCTATTTAATAAATAAACAAAGCAATAATAAATGTGACTAATCAAAAAATTAGATTGCAAATTAGTTTTTTCAACAATTGTGTTTGGATATTCAAGAACAATCATCATTTAAAGGGCGCTTTCTTTAATAAGAGGGCGTCTTTTGGTAATAGAGACAGTGATGACCTAATTATATTGGAGTGTGTATTTTAAGTTTGTGAATTTTTATTCTTAGAGTAACGGGGTGATTTAGTAATGCGTCAAGGCTGTTAATGAGGGAAGTTTTTTCAAAAAATTGGCTATCCTTCAGGTTAAAT
Organism: Neobacillus sp. NRS-1170; assembly: GCF_050468025.1. Lineage (NCBI taxonomy): Bacteria > Bacillati > Bacillota > Bacilli > Caryophanales > Bacillaceae > Neobacillus > Neobacillus sp. NRS-1170. The sequence goes on from NZ_JBITPF010000010.1 coordinate 32,123, forward strand.
GGAGATAAGTAGTAACCCCTCTTAGAGGAATTTTCGTTTTTAAGAAAAGTTCTGATAAACTTTAATGTTGTTTTTTTAATGACCTAAGGCGATAAAAGATACATTAAAAAAGGCAAGCCAGTTTATTATAGAGGCTTGCCTTTATTTATATTATGAAGTTTTAAAAATCGCAGTACGTTATCCTCGTCTCCCGCCTCTACCGCCCTGCTTTGCTCCAGTGTTACGTTTGAGAGTAGACAAATTCTCTTCACTAGTCTTTAAAAAACGAGCTATTTTATCTTCGAAATTTTCCTTGGGTTTGAAATTGCCTTTTGAACGACTATCAACTCTTCCCTGACGTGGAGGGCGTTGTGAAAAAGAGGAGGTTTGTCCTTCGGGTCTATCAATAGCTTTTTTGATGGACAAGGCAATTTTTCCATCTTTCTCACTAATCACTTTTACTTCAATCAGGTCGCCTACTTTGAGATGGTCATTAACGTCTTTTACATAGCTATCTGCAACCTCACTGATATGCACAAGACCTGTTGAGCCTCCCGGTAATTCTACGAAAGCTCCGAAATTAGTGATACCTGTGACTTTACCTTGTACCTTGCTTCCTACTTCAACTGACATAAAAATTATTTTCCCCCTCAATATTGTTAAAAACACTTTATTATAACAAATTATTAAGTGAAATAATATCAACTGGAGTTATTTTCCTACCACCTTTTCGCATTCCTCCTCAACTAACCCATTTTTCCAGTTAAAGATCGAGCTAGCAATAGATCAAATGGTTTCAGCAGGCGGAACGGCTATATTTATTAAGGTGGACGCTTCTTCACAAGAACAAGAGCCAGAAGAATTGGCAAACGTTGTTGTTTTCTTGGCAAGAGATACAGCAAGTGGAATGGTAAAAATATTGTCAATAAAAGCATGGTGGTTTTGGAAAAGTTCAAAGCCGCCATTTTTTATAAAATTAATAAAATTTAATCATTTTATTGTTAATGTGCAATTGACGAAGCATGACCCATATGTGTAAAATACATATATAGTGATTTTGTAAATCATAGTTGTGACCTAGTATTCTTGAACTCTACATACCTCCGTTTCATAAGGAGGAAAAATAGAGAAATTAACAGAGAAAATGAGGAGGAATTAAGGTGGCCCAAAAGGTGATTCAAAAAGAAGAAGTTGTAAAAAAGGAAGTTAAAAAAGTAGAGGTCCCAAAAGTTGAGGCTGCAACAGTTGAGATTCAAAACGTAGAGCAGGAAAAAGAAACAAGTTATTTTACAGAGTCATTTATTGAAACATTTTGGAATCAATTTGAAGGTGCAGTATCTCGTACTAGAGAATATAGAGCACAACGTCAAGAACTTTACTTAAAAGCTATTAAAGAAACAACAAATTTCAATGGAATATACCGCAAAACTTTAAAGGGTCTCTTTGAGCAAGCGACAAAACTTAATAGCGATTTGCGTAATGGCTTATTCAAAAATTCTATTATTAAAACAAATGAATCTACTCAAGAAGTGACTGAATCTTTAAAAGGTCAAGTAAGTGAAGCAGCTAGTAAATTAGAGGAGCTTTATTTAACTCCATTTAACACAGCCTTTGATTTAATGGAAAGATCAGAAAAGATTTTTGAACAAAATAGCGAGGCATTCTTGGAATATACAAATGAAGCTCGGAATGCTTGGGAAGCTGTCACAGACAACTATTTAAAACAAGCAAGAAAAGCACATCAAAATATTGCTCATCGATTGGAAGATAGCGTGCGTATACTTGTTGCTCCAAGTAAATAAAGTACAAATCTGAAGAAAAACACAATCTAATCTGACAAAAAAAGCAGCTTTATTACGTGGAACGCTGCTTTTTTGCATTTGAATTGCTGATGACATTTTACAACTTAGTATTTCTTTTTCATATTCTTAATTGAAAGAAGGTATTTGAGTAAAGTGGAGTGAGACACGTATGCAAATCCTAAGCACTGAACAATTGCAAGAAGCATTTAATTCTGCTATTAAGTTAAATCTTAGTAAAGACTTTATTATGCTATTGGCTAATGAGTTAAACACACGAATTATTATTGAATCACCCAAAAGTGACTATAGAAAAATCTAAAATTGGAACTTATTACCTCTACAAGCTGCCTTGAAAATGAATAAGGAACGTAAAGCCCTCCAGAAATCGAAGCAATACGAGGAAAAATGAAAGAAGCCCAAAAACAATTTGGCAGCAATAATGCCCAAGTTGTGGAATATAAGAAACAATTAAACGATCTATGCAATAGATATTTTGGTCATAGCCAAACCGATTATAAATGGAAAAAACAGTAATAACTTTCAATGTTTTTTCAGAACTATGGACAAGGATATTTTCATAAAATAGTTTATCAAACTGTGAGGATGTTTTTGTTGATGAACTATAGAGTTTCCCACCCCCAATCTATAATAGGTCAGGCGTGGACTGGTAAACATGTCATATTGCTGCATTGCACTGCAGATAATCAATTTATTGGCCTTTTTAAAAGCTTTCATGCACCGACAGAGCCTCCAAGATCCAATTGTTCTGAAACCTTATCTCAGTTACTCAGTATTGGATATCATATTCATGCCGTCACAGCCATTTCGCCCAATCATATCCAGTATGTATTAGTTTTATAAAAAAGAGTTCGAGACAATGGTCCGAACTCTTTTTTATTGCAGTCAAACCTCGTTTGCTAGTCCCATACTTCTTCTTGACCAAACTTTTTCGGTCTTCTAAATAGCCTTTGGCCAATTAATTTATATTTCTTAGTAGCAATTCCAAGTACTGTCAAAAGGATCACCATAATTAAAACTATTAGAATTGTAAGCTGAGATGTAAATGATGGTTTATCGGTCTGAGCTGCGGGAGACTTTTCGCTAGTACCCACGTCATTTTTTGCCGTAACAAAATACGAGTAATAGGTGCCCTTTATACGTGGGGCTGCCTTATCGATATAGTTCGGATTAGTTAGATTCGATGCGATTGGCTTGTAACTGCTGCTGAGTCCAAAACGATTAATTTCCTTTCGATAGACTGTATAAGAACCCGTACCAAATGTGGGATTCCAGGAAAGTGAAACAGAATCTTTATTTTTCCTATTGGCTAAAACCCAGTCCGGTGAATCAGGTGCTGTTGTCATTTTTGTATGAAAGGAATAGATGCCAATCTGTTTTTCAGCTCCATCCGAAACGGAAGATATTTTCCAGTAGTAGCGTGTATCCGTCTCCAAGTCAGCTAAAACGATAGAGGGCGAAGATATGGTTCGATCAGATACGATGTTTTTAAAAATAGGATCAGCAGCTACGAGTACATGGTAGCTGTCTGCCATTGATTGGGCATCCCAGTTCAACGAAACATAGGATGGGTCTACATCCATTTCCCCGCTTTTTGGCGAAACAGAATGGGATGACGCCGGAACTACATGAATCATACGGGAATCATGACTGGAAAGACTAGCTGTGAATCCAGAGTCCATTTCTCCTAAATCTTGATGGCTCCAAATATCATGAACCAAAGCTGGTCCTTCAATATCCAAATCTGACCAATTAACAGCTACACTTTGAGTAGATTTGCCAATATTAAAGAGCCCAATATTGTACGAACCATCCGGCAGAGTTTGATAGAATACTTGAGAATTAGATGTTTTATATAAGCGTTTCCCTGGTACTCCACTTTGGTTGACACCAATAATTTCATCATTCGTTAGCAGGCTGATTCCATAGTCATCTAGTTTTGTCAGGTCGCTTCCTATAACGAAATGGGATGCGGCAATTGCCCATAAAGATACATATGAACGTTTTTCTTCTTCCGTTAGACCATCCTTACTTCCATTAGCCACATTTAATGAATCCAAGTCATTCCAACCGCCTGATCCAGCATGAGGCTGCCAGTTTGCGACATCACTAAATCTCCTTGACACCTTTTTCCAATTGGTGTGAGTAGGTGTGCCGTAGGCCTCCACATCGTGGTCAGTCCGCCAGCCATTGGATAACTGCTGCCAGGTGGATATATGTTTGATATCCAAGTTATTGGATAACTCAACATGAATCGGTCTTCCTGTTTTCTTCAAAGCTTTTGCCCATGCCTCAATATCAGGAATGTCCTGGTTACGAACTCCGTCAATTTTAAGGTAATCTACTCCATAGGAAGCAAACAGCCTCGCCCAAGAATCGATATATTCCTGAGCCCCTGGTTTTGAGTAATCAATCGCATACATATTGTCGAAATTAAAGCTAACTTTTTGACCTTTGCTCAAGTCCACAATATCTTTTGCATGGTAGGGGGTTCCTTCAATCGGAGTGTTTTGGTCAATCGCCCCTTTAGGAATACCAAGGGTTACATAAAGACCAAACTTCAATCCTTTTTTGTGGATATAGTCCCCAACAGCTTTCATACCATTTGGAAACTTCTCAGGGTCAACAACCCATCTCCCATACTCATCTACGGTAGTGGTCCAATTCAGCTGATAATAATCATCAAGATTGACATATTCGTATCCGTGTGACATAAATCTTGATGCCATAATATCAGCAGCCGCTTTAATGTTTTCCTCTGTCGGCTTCTTGCGAATTGAACTCCAGCTGCTCCAGCCCATAAATGGGCGCTGGGCTAAATTGTTATAGGAAGAAGCTTCGACCTCATCCAAATCAATAATGGAAAAAGGAAAGTTACCAGCAAGGATGAATGTGCACGTTAATAAAGTTGAGATAACCTTCTTAAGCATAAAACTTCCCCCAAGATTTATAGATTTAATTCATAAGAAATAGTTTTGTAGTTATTAAGTCTATAATATTACAGAAAACTTATTTTTTTAATGAACAATATGTTCCAACTTAATCGGTTGACTTAGTAGAAAATTATTTAAATCTTACTTTACACATTGGATTAATTGGAGTAAAATTTAGGAAACTTTTAAAAAATGAATTCTGCCGATTGGTCGTCCAAAGGCTCCTTAACACATTCGTGTGTTTTGGAGCTTTTTTTATTGGCAACGGTAATTAATTAAATCGGAAAGGGGTTGGAAGAATTGAATATCGATCATCTAGAAGCGTTTATGTATGTGGTTCATTTGGAAAGTATCCATAAAGCAGCAGAAGCTCTTTATTTATCTCAGCCAACCGTTACTGCGAGAATTAAAACACTGGAACGGGATTTAGGAATTGAATTATTTTTACGAAAGGGGAGAAGCTTGACATTATCGGAAGAAGGGAAAGCCTTTATTCCATATGCAGAGCAAATCATAAAAACCTACAATCAAGGAAAGAAACTATTGAAAAAAGAAGATAATCCAGAGGAAATTGTGATAGGGGCAAATATTATTACCTCACAATACTTTATTCCGTTTGCCCTTCCTTTCTTGAAAAGCTCCCATCCCGAGTTGCGATTTAAATTTATCTCAGCGCCAAACGAAGTATTGCTGGAAAAACTTCTTCAGAAACAGGTCGATATCGCTTTTTTAAAGGAGGTATCTCATCATGGAATTCAAAAGCATGAGCTCTTAAATAATTCCGTCAGATTAGTAGTTTATCCGGATCACTCATTTCATTCTCAAAAAAATATTACTGTCCAGCAATTGGCTTTGGAACCGATGGTATTTTTCGAGTGTGGTGCTTTTGACTGGAATCGGATTCACAAATTATTTGAAGTGGCCAATGTAAAACCCAATATAGAATTTTTAGTGGACCATCTTGAAGTGGCAAAATCGATCATACTAAGCAAAAATGGCATAGGATTTTTACCTTACTTATGCGTTAAAAAAGAGTTGGAGCAGGGTGATCTTATCGAAATCGATGTTTCACATTTTATTCATTTAAATCAGCATATTTATGCGGCTTACTTAAATAATAGTTATGAAAATAAACAGCTATGGAATGAAATTCTTTTTTCTGTTAAAGAATTTGAAAAGCAAAGCATCATATGTGATTAATTATTCCTATTTGTTGATTGATTTTTTCTATCAGTTAACATATTGCCATTACCATCTTCTGGGTGATAGGATTAATCTCAATTAAATAAAACAGCCCACGAACTCTACAGCAGGGAATAGCAAAGTTATAATTCCGACTATTCGGGTTTGTATTATTGGCTATATGTATATTAGGAGGATGACGTTTATGAAACCTCATAGTAAAAATTCAGTCAGAACATTTACAAAGAATGTAAGTTCCTTAGCAGCCTGTAAGTATCTCAACTTGCCGGATTTGCAGTTTTTTATTTGGTGTAACCAACAGTACGGAGTCAATCGAGGGATATATAATACGATTGATCAATGGTTTTATGAATATGGAATTGACAATATATATTGCCGAAGAATTCAGCTCTTGGCGTTTTTAGATTTTGTCAAAGATGAGATACACGAGCCAAATAAACATAAATTTATTCGCTTTGGCCATGGCGGTCTAACAAAAAGACTGAATGAATTTCTGAAAGATGATGCTCAAGGTGGAAAGGTAATACCACTGTAGAGAGAAAAAACAAACAATAGTTTTTTGATAGAATTTTTTTATCAATAATCTATTTTTTCCTATCAGTAAAAGTATTGCCAGTTCAGTATTTTCAGTGATAGGATAAAAAACAATTAAAATAAAACATACTTTTTCAATTGGTGATATCGGAATAAAAACGGAGGCGAAAATAAATGAGTTATCAACTGAGTATTTTAGATCAGAGCCCAGTATTTCCTGGAACCACCGCTTCTCATGCATTACAGAAAACCGTACGCTTGGCGCAAAAAGCGGAAGAATGGGGCTATTCACGTTTTTGGGTATCAGAGCATCATCATTCAGACCAAGTGGCAGGTTCCTCACCGGAAGTATTGATTTCATACCTATTGGCACGAACAAACACTATTCGAGTTGGCTCAGGAGGTGTAATGCTGCAGCATTATAGTCCATATAAAGTTGCAGAAAACTTTCATGTCTTAGCGACACTTGCTCCGGGAAGAGTTGACCTAGGCATAGGAAAAGCACCAGGCGGGCTTCCATTATCAACCAAAGCCTTACAATTTGGGACAGTCAATAATGGGCATGACTTTAGTGAAAAGATTTCGTTATTGCAAAAAACAATTGAAAATTCAGTCGAAGATGATCACCCGCTTGCAGGAATCCAAGCAACTCCCATTCCCCATGAAAAACCTGAAATTTTTCTGCTTGGTGCAAGTGTAAATAGTGCAGAACTTGCTGCAAGTCTAGGAATCTCATTCGTTTTTGCCAAATTTATCAATAGTGATGATAGAATCCTTCGAGATTCGGCAATTGCATATCGGCAAGGTTTTCCTAGCGGAAAATTCATCATTTCACTGGCGGTTATTGCCGCTCCTACCCATGCTGAAGCAGAAGAGCTCGTAGGCAATAGAAAAATTGTAAAAGTCCATCTGCAAAGCGGAAGATCGGTGACATTACAATCTCTTGAACAAGCAGAAGTGTTCGGAAGCCAGGCTGGTGAACCATATGAAATCACGGAGCAAGAAGCCGATATTATTATAGGAACCCCTGCTTTGGTGAAAGAAAAGTTAGACCAGCTTCACAGAAACTATCAGGTGGATGAATTTATTTTACATACACCGATTGAAAAAGATGAAGAAAGAATTCGATCCTTTCAGCTTTTAAGCCCGTTATACCAAACAGAAGAGGATATCAAGCAGACACCAAATAAGGAATACGCCCAAAAATAAAGTAGATTCATTTAAAACATGCGAAACAAGCTAGGAAATTATAACAAAGTATTTAAATCAATAAATAGGGCCGTTATACAACATTAAAACACACTATTCACATAGGAATAAAAGACAATGAAGGAGGAAATTAAAAATGTCAGCTAAAAGGCAATTAAAATTTGGAACGATCATTCATGGCGTCGGAGGAAATATTGCCGCATGGAGACATCCAGAGATATTAACGGATGCGAGTGTGAATTTTGATTTTTATAAGGAACAAGCACAAAAGTCAGAAAAGGCTAAATTCGATTTTGTCTTTATTGCAGATGGTTTGCATATTAACGAAAAATCATTGCCTCATTTCCTAAATCGGTTTGAACCGCTCACAATTCTATCGGCACTTGCAGCCGTAACGAAACGAATTGGCCTTGCAGGAACCGTATCAACTTCCTATAGTGAACCGTTTACTGTCGCAAGACAATTTTCATCACTAGATCATATAAGTCATGGCCGTGCCGGTTGGAATGTAGTTACGTCTCCATTAGAGAAAACGGCACTAAACTTTAGCAAAACAATCGAGGAGCATCCTGATCATTCAAAAAGATATCGAATTGCCTCTGAATATCTAGATGTAGCCAAAGGATTATGGGATTCATGGGAAGATGATGCATTTATTCGAGATAAGGAATCAGGGGTATTCTTTGATCCTGAAAAATTACATCAATTAAATCACAAAGGGGAGTTTTTCTCTGTACAAGGGCCATTAAATATAGCCAGATCGAAGCAAGGCCGCCCGATCATCTTCCAAGCAGGTTCCTCTGAAGATGGGAAAAACCTTGCTGCCAAATATGCCGATGCCATTTTCACAGGTCAGGCTACATTAGAAGCAGCCCAAAAATTCTATCAAGATGTGAAACGGAGGACGGCTGCATATGGCAGGAATCCTGAACACATTCTTATTTTGCCAGGTATCGAGCCGATTGTTGGAAAAACAGAGGAAGAAGCTGAACAGAAATATCAAGAGATTGCTAATTTAGTATCGATTGACCAGGCTTTGAACTATTTAGGACGCTTTTTTGAACATCATGATTTTTCACAGTATCCACTTGATGAACCATTTCCAGAAATCGGGGATTTAGGATCAAACAGCTTTAAAAGTGGAACGGATCTTATCAAAAAGGAGGCGAAAGAACAAAACTTAACACTAAGGCAGGTAGCGCTAAGGGCGGCGACACCAAGAACACCTTTTATTGGAACGCCAGAAAGAGTAGCTGATCTTATCCAAGAATGGTTCGAAGGCTATGGGGCGGATGGATTTATTGTTCACTTCAATCTCCCAAGCAATTTAAATGGATTTATTGATTATGTTGTGCCGATTCTTCAAGAACGTGGATTATTTCGAACAGAATATGAATCTGACACATTGAGGGGAAATCTTGGACTCCCATACCCGGTTAATCGTTATGCACAATCTACAGTGAAAAATGGATAGGAGGCGTTTGCAATGAAACAAGTTAATCAGACAAAATTAGTAGCCATTCTTTTAGTATTTGTCCTTCTTGTGTCAGGCTGTGCAAGTAGTTCTAGTACGAAAAATAGTAGTTCGCAAGAAACAAACAAAGAGGACGCATCACAGCCAAAGTCAGGAGGAGAATTAACTTATGCCCTTGCAACTTCTCCGGATTCGCTTGACCCCGCTCGAAGCGGGTTAGCGGTGGCAGTTCGTGCTTTCAGAACAATCTTTGATAGTTTGGTAGTTCAAGCGCCTGATAACACAATAAAACCGTGGCTTGCAACGGAATGGACTGTTTCAGATGATGGAAAAAGCTATACATTTAAGCTGCGTAGTGACGTTAAGTTCCAGGATGGAACCCCCTTTAATGCCGCAGCGGTAAAGTATAGTTTTGACAGAATACTGGATCCAAAAACCCAAGCAAAAAATGCCGTCGCTCTTTTGAAACCCTACCAATCGTCAGAAGTGATTGATGATTACACCATCAAAATTAATCTAGCAACACCTTCAGCCTCGTTTTTAAGTAATTTAAGCCAGGCCATGCTTGGGATTGTTTCCCCAACAGCTGCAGAGAAGTATGGTGATCAATTTAGTAAAAACCCTGTAGGAACCGGGCCCTATAAATTTGTCAGTTGGTCAGAAAACGCAGACATTGTAGTTGAAAAAAATAAGGATTATCGCTGGGGTCCCGCTAATGTAGAAAATAAGGAAGCACCTTATTTAGATAAAATTACATTTAAAATCATTCCAGAGGAGGCAACCCGTATCGGCAGTGTCCAAAGCGGGCAAGTGCTAGCGGCTGAAACTGTCCCGCCGCAAAATATCGCATCGCTAAAGAATGATTCGAAAACTCAATTACTTAAGGTAAATACTATTGGCCTGCCATACACACTCTTTTTCAATCAAAGAAAACCACCATGGAATGATGTGAAGGTCCGTCAAGCGGTTCAACTTGCCGTTGATGTTGATTCGATTGTTAAGACATTGTATTTAGGAACATATGAAAGGTCATGGTCACCAATCACACCGGGCATTTTAGGCTACGATAAATCCCTTGAAGGTGAGACGAAGGCAAATATTAAAAAAGCCAACCAAATCCTCGACGAACTAGGGTATAAAAAAGGTTCGGATGGAATCCGGGTAAAAGATGGAAAGCCGTTTACATTGAAATATGTAGATGGAACGCCTAATCGTGAGAAAAGAAATGATATTGCTGTCATAGTTCAGCAGCAGTTAAAAAAGATTGGAATTAAAGTAGAGATTAATATTACGAAAGATGTTGCAACAGTTATCTATAAAAACGCAGATTACGACTTGTATGGAAACAGCCAAGTTAATTCCGATCCCAATGCACTTAGTGCCATATACCATACACGCACACATGAAGAGGAAGCTGTTTTTAAAGGCTTAACTGGAGGTTCAGATCCAGAACTGGATCAGTGGCTCGAGCAAGGAACTATAGAGCTCAATCCTGCAAAACGTGAAGAAACTTATAAAAAAGTACAGCAAAAAATTATAAAAGATGCTTGGATCATTCCCATTTATGTTTTTCCATACACAGTGGCAGCGTCTAAAACCGTAAATGGCATTACATTCGACTCATTAGGATATCCATTGTTCAATGATGTCAATATTGAACAATAAAGAGAAAAGGGGCTGATAGATTGTGGCTATAGTGAACAAGATCCTTTTAAAGATATTGACGGCACTTGTATCCATTTTTGGCTCCTTAGTCCTTGTCTTTTGCATCATTTATTTGCTTCCGGGGGATCCAGTGCTATCCATGCTTGATCCCTCTGTAGCTACTCCTGAAATGGTAGAAAATTTACGCAAGGAATTGGGGCTTGATCAACCGTTTTATGTGCAATTCTTAGATTATTTTATGAGTGTCCTTCATGGGGACTTTGGTCAATCGTTAGTCAACAGGGATCAGGTTCTTCCAAAAATTTTAGAACACTTTCCTGCAACGCTTGCGCTAACACTGGCCAGCGCTTTAGTTTCGATTATAATTGGTGTGTTTTTCGGTGTATTATCAGCGATTTACCGTAATAAATGGATCGATTTTATCGCACGTTTGATTGGTTTATTTGGGATATCGATGCCTACATTTTGGTCAGGGATTTTACTTATATTAATTTTTTCAGTATTCCTGAACTGGTTTCCTGCGATGGGTTCAGATGGCTGGAAAACAATTGTCCTTCCATCACTTTCCCTCGGTTTTGTCGGTGCAGGATTAATCATTCGAATGGTGCGTACTAGTATGCTGGAAGTGATTAATGAACCTTTCATTGTTACATTAAGGGCTAAAGGTCTTTCTGAACGTGCAGTTATGTATCGACATGCTCTTCGCAACGCCCTTATTCCTGCGATTACCATCATTGGTCTAAATATTGGGGAGCTTATGGCAGGTACAGTGGTGATAGAAACGGTATTTTCAAGACAGGGAATCGGCCGAATTGTGGCGGATGCCATTATGGCCAAAGACCTGCCTGTAATACAAGGTGTTGTCTTCTTTAGTGCAATTGTATTTGTGATTATCAATCTATTAGTAGATCTATCTTATTCGATCATTGACCCAAGGGTACGCAGGGCTAACTAAATGGTAACAGAAAAATGATAAGCGGGAGGAAACTATAATGAAGGAAGTGGTTAATTCCAAAACGGTGCTGCAGGTTCCAAAATGGAAGTTTGCAAGAATAAACACAAATGTCTCGGTATCAAACTTCTTTATATATGGTGCAGGTATAATTGTAATCTTCATTATTACCTGCACCTTATTTCCAAAATGGCTTGCGCCCTATTCGCCAACCTTTATGGATACAGCCCATACTTTAAGTGCACCAAGTTCGGCACATTGGTTCGGAACAGATTATTTTGGGAGAGACGTTTTAAGTCTTGTCATATATGGAAGCAGGGACTCGCTTATAATTGGGATCGCTTCCGTTCTCATTGGAGGATTAATTGGCGGAATAATAGGTTCCGCAGCCGGTTATTTTGGTGGCTTCATTGATGTCGTATTTATGCGGTTTATTGAGATTTTGATGACAATTCCTGCGGTTCTTCTTGCATTAGCGATTGCTGCTGCACTGGGACCCGGTTTATTTAATATTGTCTTAGCGGTTGCTGCGGCATCCATTCCAGGATATGCACGTGTCATGAGAGGGCAGATGATATCGATAAAAAAACGCCAGTATGTAGATGCCTCGCGCTCAATTGGTACACCTGAGTGGAAAATTTTTCTCTGGCACCTGCTTCCAAATTCCTGGTCCCCTCTGTTAGTCATGGCAACAATTGGTCTTGGATCCTCTATTTTAATAGGGGCAGGGTTAAGTTTTCTTGGACTGGGAGTAATTAAAGAAATACCTGATTGGGGAGCACTACTTTCACAGGGACGCGGTTATTTGACGGTAGGATGGTGGATATGTACTTTTCCTGGCTTAGCGATTACTCTTTTGGTTCTCTCTGTAAACATTATGGGGGATAAACTGCGTGATACTTTTGATCCAAAAATAAGCAAAAAGAGATAAAGGAGGGACCTCAGATGGAGAAGTTGCTTGACATCCAGCATTTAAAGGTGGATTTTGCATTAAAAGATCGTTTTCTTACCGCCATAAGCGATGTATCGCTACATATTAAAGCCGGGGAGACTGTCTGCCTTGTCGGAGAGTCTGGAAGTGGGAAAAGTGTTACCTCAAAGGCAATCATGAGGCTAATCGATTATGAAAATGGAATGATTTCAGATGGAAGCATTGTACTGAAGGGACTAGACCTCACCCAACTCTCTCAAAAAAAGCTCCGTTCCATTCGAGGTAAGAAAGTGGCGATGATCTTTCAAGAGCCAATGGCTGCTTTCGACCCCGTGTTTACAATAGGAAGCCAGATTATCGAAACCATTCTTGAAAACAAGCAGTCTACTAAACTGCATGCGAAAAAACGTGCGCTTTATTTGCTGGAACGAGTGGGCATATCCGATGCTGAACTACGATTGAATCAATATCCGAACGAGTTATCTGGAGGCATGCTGCAACGGGCCATGATTGCGATGGCGCTTGCTTGCGGACCGGACCTTCTCATCGCGGATGAACCTACGACGGCCTTGGATGTTACCATTCAAGCACAAATATTGAAACTCCTTCAAGAATTGAAAAAAGAGTTTGGCATGTCTATTCTTTTAATTACACATGATATGGGCGTTGCAGCAGAAATGGCTGACCGGATTATTGTGATGTATGCCGGCCGAATCGTTGAGCAAGCAACGGCAGCACAATTGTTTGAGCAGCCCCATCATCCATATACACGTGGGTTGATGCAGTCGATTACGACGATAGATAGTGATCGTCGTAAAAAACTCTATTCTATCAATGGATCTATCCCGGGACTGGCTGATTTGCCATCGGGCTGCCAGTTTCATCCCCGCTGCCCCTTTGCAACGGATCGTTGTAGAGTAGAATCACCGCCTTTATTAGAAGTGAATAATCGGGAGTCTGCATGCTGGCATGCAGAGGAAATATTGAGGACTGATTGGAAACAACCAGTACAAGAAACAGTGGTGCTGTCTGAAAATGAAGTTCTAACCAGCTCAAAGCACTATGCTGAACCTCTGTTTACAATTCAAGAAGTGAGTAAATATTATCCGATTGGAAAAAGTCTTATATCTCGAAACCCATCCTTTATTAAAGCAGTGGACAAAGTCTCATTCACCATTGAAAAGGGAGAGACATTTGGTCTTGTTGGAGAATCAGGCAGTGGTAAGTCGACATTGGGCCGGGTTCTTTTACAATTGGAAAAGTTGACAAGTGGTAATGTTTTTTTTCAAGACCGGGATTTAACAAAATTAGGGGCAGGAGAATTACGTGAAAAGCGGAAAGATATGCAAGTGATTTATCAAGACCCCTATGGTTCTGTAAATCCTCGTTGGAAAGTTGGCGAAATAATTGGCGAGCCATTGCAAGTTCATGAAACACTTAGTCTGAAAGAAAAGAAAAATAGAGTTCAAGAATTGTTAGAAAAAGTTGGCCTAAATAAAAACGGGTTTGATCGATATCCACATGAATTTTCTGGAGGGCAGCGTCAGCGTATTGCTATTGCAAGAGCAATTGCGCTAAATCCACAGTTTATCCTAGCTGATGAATCCGTGTCAGCGTTAGATGTTTCTGTTCAGGCACAGATTATTAATTTATTGCAGGATTTACAGAAAGAGCGCAATTTAACTTATTTATTTATCGCACATGGTTTAAATATTGTCCGTCATGTCTCAGATCGTATTGGGGTGATGTATTTAGGTCAACTGGTGGAATTGGCCGATAGTGAAGAACTGTTCTTGCATCCTGCCCACCATTATACCAAAGGACTAATTGACTCAATTCCAGTCGCAGATCCTTTGTACAACAGGGAACGGATATCTATACAAGGAGAGATACCATCCCCATTGAATCCTCCGAGCGGCTGCCGTTTTCATAGCCGTTGTCCAGCTGCGACGGCCCGTTGTCGAGAAGAACAACCACTATTTAAGGAAATAAATAAAGGGCATTGGGCTGCCTGCCATTATCCGGTATAAATCCGTATAGATGAAGGATACAAACAAGAGAAGCAGAGGTCCAAAGTGCATTTCATAAGTGGGATGGAAGGACAAAAATAACCGAAGCAGAGGTCAAAGTATCCTTCATAAGCGGGATGAAGGACAAAAACAGGAGAAACAGAGGTCAAAATGTCTTTCATAAGTGGAGTGAAGGACAAAAATAGCTGAATCAGAGGTCAAAGTGTCTTTCATAAGCGGGATGAAGGACAAAAACAGCTGAATCAGAGGTCAAAGCGTCTTTCATAAGCGGGATGAAGGACAAAAATATCCGAAGCAGCGGTCAAAATGTCTTTCATAAGTGGGATGAAGGACAATAACAGTAGAAGCAGAGGTCAAAGTGTCTTTCATAAGCGGGATGAAGACAAAATAGCTAACCCGAGATTAGAGTGTCTTTCAAATAAAAAAAGGGTAAAAACAGTTGCTGCCCTAAGTAGCGAAAAGGCTAGAAAAGGGGGAAATATGAATGAAATTTGTTTTGTTTGACCTTATGAGTAATCATCCAAATGGTGTAACAGGAGAAAATTTAAAGGCACAGGAAAGAATTCAACAAGTGATTGACCAGGCCGTTTTGGCCGAATCGCTTGGTTTTGATGGCTATGGGGTAGGTGAGCGTCATGGGGCACCGTTTTTATCTTCGTCTCCAGCTGTAATGTTAACAGCGATTGCTGCCAAAACCACCAAAATCCGATTGCTTCCTACTGTATCGGTTTTGAGTGTCCTTGATCCGGTACGAGTCGCAGAGGATTATGCGACACTTGATCATCTTTCCGGTGGAAGATTAGAAATGATGATTGGTAAAGGCAACGATCCACGTCATTACCCGTTATTTGGAATAACAGAAGAGGAGCAATGGGCTTCCCTTGCTGAGCGTTATGATCTTCTTAAACGCTTATGGACTGAAGAAAATGTCTCATGGGAAGGAAACTACCGTTCACCAATATATAATGTAACGACTGAACCAAGACCATATCAAAATCAGATACCTATTTGGCATGGGAGTGCATCGAGTCCACTCTCAACTGAACTGGCAGCAAAGAATGGAGAGCCCATTTTTTCATCTAATGCTTTTCATCCTATGGCTAAATATAAAGAGTTGATTGACCATTATCGCGAACGTTTAGAGTATTATGGGTTTGATTCGAAAAAAGCGGTTGTTGGTGCTGGTGCTGGAAGTTTGTACTTGGCCGATACAAACGAAGGAGCTATTAACCGTTTCCGGCCGTACTATGATATTCAAATGAATACAGAAGCCGCAAAACATAACCAATCCCCATTTAAGGATCTTGAGGATCACATTGAAAATGGCTCAGCATTAATTGGAGGGGCAGAATTTGTTATAGAGAAGATCCTCAAATATCACCAAGCATTCGGACATCAAGTACAAAGTATAAGTGTGGGCGGCTTAAGTAAGGAAGAACAATATGAGCAGCTAGAACGGTTTGCTACGGATGTTATGCCAGTTCTTAGACGAGAGGTGCCAAGTACAGTTTGGGAAATGGGAGCTGCTGCGGTGGAATCTTAATACAATAAATGTGAAATCTGACAGAAAGGGGTATTCATGAGCAAACTAAGTAAAAAAATGCATCTAAATCTATTTTTATATAATATGGGACATCATGAGGCCTCGTGGCGTCATCCGGAATCGCCTTCTGATCAATTGATGAACTTCTCTTATTATAAACAATTGGCTCAAAAAGCAGAAATGGCAAAAATGGATTCTATCTTTCTCGCAGATCGTATTTCAACTTCACCAAAGGCTGTCGATAACGGGCCGCTTATTTCCTATGAACCAACTGCATTATTATCTGCATTAGCAGCAGTTACGGATCGTATAGGATTAATTGCAACTGTATCAACAAGTTTTAATGAGCCTTACAATGTTGCCCGAAGATTTTCTTCCCTTGATTTTCTGAGCAATGGGCGCGCTGGATGGAATATCATTACATCTGGAACTGATAGTGAAGCACAAAATTTTAATCTTGAAGAAATCCCTGATCATGCTAAACGCTATAAAAAAGCAAAAGAATTCTTAGAGGTAACGAGGAAGCTTTGGGATAGCTGGGAAGATGATGCTATTTTAGCTGATAAAGTGAAAGGAATTTTTGCAGACAAACATAAAGTACATGAAATTCATCATAAGGGAGAATTTTTTAAAGTTCGTGGACCGTTAAACATTCCAAGTTCCCCGCAGAAAAGACCGGTACTCGTTCAAGCAGGAACATCAGAGGATGGAAAGGAATTTTCCTCTCAATATGCTGATGCCATTTTTACCGCACAGCAAACATTTGAAGATGCAAGAGCTTTTTATCAAGATGTAAAGGCAAGGGTAGGCAGGAACGGCAGGGACCCGAATCAAGTAAAAATATTGCCGGGGATTAGTTTTATTATCGGGAATACAGTAGAAGAAGCGAAAGAAAGACAAGAAGAGTTAGCTGACAAAATGAATTTCAGCCATAGTTTAATACAGCTTTCGAATAGAATTGGGGTGGATTTAACATCAGTTTCTTTAGATGAACCCCTGCCCGATCTACCTGTAATCGATGAGATTCAAGGACATCAAAGTCGCAGTCAATTAATCATTCATTTGGCCCAACGTAAAAATCTTACAGTCAGACAATTGCTTATCCGTTTAGGAGGAGGAAGGGGCCATTTTACAATCAGCGGGACCCCAAAGAGAATTGCGGATGAACTTGAATTTTGGTTTCTTAACAAGGCAGCTGATGGTTTTAATATCATGCCACAAGTAATGAATCGTGATTTCGAACCATTTGTCAATTTAGTTATACCAGAATTGCAGCGCAGACAGCTCTTTAGGACGGAATATACAGGTTATACATTGAGAGATCATTACGGTCTGCAGTTTCCAAAAAATCAAATTGTATCTGAATAAAAAATCGGCTTTTTTTATAATTCTAATTCCAACTTAGTTAATGTGTTTAGTTAGATTTAAGTAAAAGGAGGGTGAAAAAGATGGAAGAAAGATTTCCTATTATTAAGGGGGCAGAAGAATTTTATTATAAGGAAAGCAATATTGGGATTCTAATTTCACATGGATTTGTCGGTACTCCACAAAGCGTGCATTACGTTGGCGAAAAACTTGCACAATTGGGGTATTCGGTTTTGGCACAAAGATTAAAAGGGCATGGAACCCATTATTATGATTTAGAGAATTGCACACACGAAGAGTGGTTTGAATCTTTGGAAAAGGGCTATCAAAAATTAACCCAGCATTGCAGCAGTATTTTTGTATTGGGCCAGTCAATGGGTGGAACACTGGCGCTTTGGCTTGCTCATAAACACAAGGATATAAAAGGAATTATCTTAGTTAATCCAGCCTTATCTCTTCCGTCATTTGACCATTTAAGGGGCAAAGAAATACCTAGATTCATTGATGAAGGAAATCCCGATATTAAGGCAAAGGATGCCTATGAGATTACTTATCAAAAAGTACCCATTAAAGCCATTCATCAATTGCAAACTTTAATGGACATAACACCAGCAATAATACCAGATATTCATTGTCCAGTATTAGGCGTTAAGTCTGCAGTCGATCATGTCGTACCACCGGAAAATACGGATTATATTATGGATCATATAGGGTCTGCAGGAAAGGAAATGATTGTTTTGGAAAATTCCTATCATGTGGCATCTTTAGACCATGACAAGGATCTAATTATAGAAGAGTGCCAACGATTTGTTCAACAGCATATTATCCATGGCGTAAGTTAGATTGATAGAATTTCCGAATGAAAACAAAAAATTTTTCTATCAGATAAAGTATAGAATTCCCAATATTTAAATGGTAGGATAAAGCACAAGAATAATAAAAAGTATTCCTATCAAATAACTCGGAGTTAAAAAGGAGGATCTTAAATGCCTAATCCCAAACAATTGAAATTTGGTGCAATTATTCATGGTGTCGGCGGAAATATTGCTGGATGGAGGCATCCGAATATTCAAGCAGATGCAAGTGTCAGTTTGGAGTTTTACACCAATCAGGCACAAAAAGCAGAACAAGGTAAATTTGACTTAGTCTTCATTGCAGATGGTTTGCATATTAACGAGAAGTCAATCCCACACTTTTTAAATCGTTTTGAACCACTTACCATTTTGTCTGCCCTTGCTGCGGTCACTTCGAGAATAGGTCTCGTTGGTACACTATCAACCTCGTATAGTGAACCGTTCAATGTTGCAAGGCAATTTTCGTCTCTTGACCAAATCAGCCAAGGCCGGGCTGGTTGGAATGTGGTTACCTCCCCACTTGAAAAAACGGCACTTAACTTCAGTAAAACGATCGAAGAACATCCTGATCACGCCAAAAGATACCGGATTGCAGCTGAATATTTGCAGGTAGCCAAAGGACTTTGGGATTCTTGGGAAGATGACGCGTTTGTCCGGGATAAAGAAACTGGAGTATTCTTTGAGCCAGATAAATTACATCATTTAAATCATAGAGGGGAATTTTTCTCCGTGCAAGGTCCGCTTAATATCGGCAGATCGAAGCAAGGCAGACCGGTCATATTTCAAGCTGGTTCCTCCGATGCAGGTAAAGACCTTGCAGCCAAAGAAGCAGATGCCATCTTTACAGGCCATCCAACATTAGCAGCGGCACAAGATTTTTATCGGGATGTCAAAAATAGAGCAAAAGCATATGGACGTAATCCGGATGAACTCGTCATCCTGCCAGGAATCGCACCAATCATTGCGGACTCAGAGGAAGAGGCAGAAAGAAAATATCAAGAAATTGCTAATCTAGTATCCATTGACAAAGCGCTGGATTATCTGGGCAGGTATTTCGAGCATCATGATTTCTCACAATATCCACTCGATCAACCGTTCCCTGAACTAGGAGACTTGGGTCAAAATAGCTTCCAAAGTCATACCAATAGAATTAAAAAGCAAGCAAAGGAACAAAATTTAACGCTCCGCCAAGTTGCATTAAGAGAAACGACACCAAAGCCTGCTTTTTTTGGAACTCCGGAAAAAGTAGCGGACCTTATTCAGGAATGGTTTGAAGCTGATGGCGCTGATGGGTTTATTATTGGTTCCGCAGTTCCAAAGGGATTGAATGATTTTGTGGATCATGTCGTGCCGATTCTGCAAAAACGTGGACTATATAGAACCGAATACGAGGCTGACACATTACGTGGAAACCTGGGAATTCCTTTTCCGAAAAACCGATATGAAAAAAAGGTGATAACCAAATGATAAAACTGACTAAATATAGTTTTTCTAATCTGAATATCTGCCGGCTAGACAACTAGAGGCTCTTTATTAAAAGAGAATGAATCTTTTAATAAAGAGCCTATTTTATTAAAAATATATCAAAATTATAGGAGGAATAAAAAATGGGAAAAGAATTATCTGTTGTAGTTTGGGCTAAAGAAGGGTGTCATTATTGCGGAGAGGTAAAACAATATTTAGAGGAAAGAGGAATAAATTACAAAACGATCGACGTTACACACCATGATGAACGCCGAGATATTTTGGAAGTCAAGTATGGTGTCCGTCATGTACCAGTGGTTGAAATCGGTCAAGATGAGGTATATGAGGGAGTCACACAAGTTGGAATAGAGCATATCGAGAAAGTGCTAGAAAGGTTTAATCATAAAATATTGAAATAATTCTGACTAAATCAATAGAAATTTATGTAAATAAAAAGGATAGGTGCATGTGATATGAAGAAAAAATTAACGATTTTAATAACGGTACTGCTAATTCTAGCGCTCGGTGCATGCTCTTCACAAGAAACGAATAACACTTCCAATGCAAGCTCGGAAACCGCTAAAGGAGACACAAAGGTACAAAAAATCATAGTTGGCACAGGGACACAGTTTCCGAATGTCTGCTTTATTGATAAGAATGGAAAATTAACCGGTTATGATGTGGAATTAGTTCGGAAGATAGATGAAAAGCTGCCAGAATATCAGTTTGAATTCAAGACGATGGAGTTTTCAAATCTGTTAATTAGCCTAGAAACAAATAAAATCGATTTTATCGCCCACCAAATGGAAGTGAATGAAGAACGACAAAAGAAGTTTCTTTTTAATACCGAACCTTATAATATCTTTCCTCTTCATGTAACGGTTAATAAAAATAACAATAATATCCACTCCATTAAAGATTTAAAAGGGAAGAAGGCAATCGTCAGTGCAACTAGTAACTCTGCTGTTTTCTTAAAAAAGTATAACAAGGAAAATAATGCTGGAATTGAAATTGTCTATTCAGGTAATGGACCTGATTCAACGATTAATCAACTCAAAACTGGCAGGGCAGATGCAACGATTACAACACCATTTTCAGTAGATTTTAATAATAAGGCTGTTGATGCCCAGCAAAAAGTGGTCGGTGAACCGCTCTTGAATTCAAAAGTTTATTTCCTTCTAAGAAAGGATGAAACACCACTGCAAAAAAGAATCGACGAAGCGATCGTTGAGCTGAAAAAAGAAGGAGTAGTCAGTGAATTGAGTGAAAAATGGCTGGGAGCTGACTACACAGTCAACTTTTAACCAGTTGGAAGGAAGTGTTAGGAGGCGGTTAATAAATGGGGAAAGCATTTGATCCTTCATTAATTTTCGAATTTATACCGACATTATTTCATTATCTAGGGGTCACTCTTCAGATTTTAGCAGCATCTATTTTTCTAGGACTTATCCTCGGTGTAGCAGCCGCTATACCGAGGCTGTTTAAAATACCTATCTTAAATCAATTGGTCATTTTATATGTTTCTTTTATACGCGGGACACCGATTCTAATCCAATTATTCCTTGTTTTTTATGGGGTGCCTGCCGTCCTTCAGATTATCAACATTGATGTTTCAAAACTGGAGGTTTTTTATTTCGTCATCATTACTTATGCGATTAGTAATGGAGCAGGATTTTCAGAAATTTTTCGAGGAGCCATACGTGCGGTTGATAAAGGGCAAACGGAAGCGGCCTATTCAGTGGGAATGACCAGCACTCAGAACTTTTTTCGAATCGTTTTGCCACAGGCCCTTCGGATTGCCTTTCCAAATGTGGCTAACTCCGTTATCGGTTCATTAAAGGATACTTCACTCGCGTTCACGATTGGTGTTATGGATATGATGGGGAGAGGAGATACCTTGATTTCTGCAACCGCCCATGCGCTGGAAGTGTATATATCTCTTTCTATTATCTATTATTCTGTTGTTCTATTGTTTGAAAAGATATTTGAAAAACTGGAAAAATATTTCAATCGTTATCAGAAAGCTGATCTATCAGCAGCTGCATAAAAAGGAGGGATATACATGACGATCGATATTCCTTTTATCTGGACCGCTTTTAAAGAAATCATTAAGTCTCTTCCCATTACGCTTATATTAACCCTTGTTCCCTTGGCGGTCGGTTTTTTAATCGGATTGGCGGTGGCACTAGTCAGGATATATAAAACAAGGTTTCTACACCAGACAGCGAATGGATATGTTTCTTTTTTCAGAGGTACGCCAATCATCATGCACATTATGGTCATTTATTATGGAATCCCCTTATTAATTGATCAGGTGTCATCCAAATTTGATTTAAACATTCAAACAAACAAAATACCGATTATTTTGTTTGTATTGATTGCCTTGTCGTTAGCCGCAGGTGCCTATTTATCTGAAATTATCCGCTCAGGGATCATCAGTGTTTCGACTGGTCAATTGGAAGCTGCTTACTCGGTGGGGATGACAAGGTTTCAAGCGATGTTCAGAATCGTTCTTCCACAGGCTTTGGCTCAGTCTATTCCCAATTTTACTAATCTATTTGTCGGTTTTTTACACACATCCTCTATTGCATTTCTCGTTTCAGAGAAAGAATTGACGGGTGCCGCCAATATCGTCGCTTCTACGAATCTGAAATTTTTAGAGGCCTTTATCGCGGCAGGAATCATCTATTGGGGACTTACGGTTTTGGTAGAGGGAATTTCTTTTTTACTTGAAAAAAGGGTGACATCGTATAGTTGAGGAGGCGTGTCATGATTGATTTAAAAGGAATAAAAAAATCATTCAATAAAACGGATGTGTTAAAAGGGATTAACTTGAAAATCGAAAAAGGCGAAGTGGTAACGATTCTTGGTCCAAGTGGATCGGGAAAAACCACGCTGCTTAGATGCTTAAATTTTTTGGAGAAGCCTGATGAAGGCGTGGTTGAAATTGGAAATATACTGGTCGATACCGAAAAGGCAACGAAAAAGGAGATGTTGTCTATTAGAAAACAATCGGCGATGGTTTTTCAACACTATAATTTATTTGCCCATAAGACGGTGTTGCAAAATGTAATGGAAGGGCTGATCGTCGCGAAAAAAGTGAAGAAACAGGATGCCAGGTACCGAAGCGAACGGGTGCTTGAAAAAGTGGGCCTTCAAGATAAATTACACCATTATCCATCGCAACTATCTGGGGGCCAGCAACAGCGGGTAGGAATTGCCAGGGCGTTGGCGTTGAATCCTGAAGTCATTCTCTTTGATGAGCCAACATCCGCCCTTGATCCTGAATTAGTCGGCGAAGTGCTTTCCGTTATTAAAGCCATTGCCCAGGAAGGCATTACGATGGTCGTGGTCACACATGAAATGAGTTTTGCCAAGGAAGTTTCGGATCGCGTTTTGTTTATGGATGGAGGAGTCATTGTAGAAGAAGGTACACCGTTGGAAATTTTTCATGCTCCAAAAGAAGAACGGACCCGTCGTTTCCTGCAGCGAATTTCCAGTGACTCATTTTTTCCATATTTAAAAGAACGGGTAAATTAAAAACTAACTGAATTGGGAGAAGGTGTCCATTATGTCGATAGATCAAATTATCATAGACGAATTAGTGGAAGAAGAAAAAGAAACGGTCCGCAACTTATTAGTAGAGAGCTATCAGCAGTATGAGGATGCTTATAAAAATCCTCAAGTATGGGAGACTTATTTAACCAATATTAAGGCATCAGTTGACAATCCAGACGTCGAAAAGATTTTGATTGCGAAAAGTAATGACAAAATTCTTGGTACTCTGCAGTTATTTCTATCATCGGAAAAGGCATATCAAAGACCGGAATTACAAATTTTTTCCCCAATCATTCGGCTTTTGGCCGTTCATCCGGAGGCGCGGGGACGAGGCATAGCCCAAGAATTATTAAAAGCGAGTCTCGATTTTGCAAAATCGCAGGAAGCCGATAAATTGTATTTGCACACCGGTGATAAAATGCAGAATGCCATTCGCTTGTATGAATGGTTTGGGTTTAAGCGAGATCGAACGAAAGAATTTATGAACAATGATATTTTAGTAAAATGCTATCGATTTGATTTTTAGGAAAGGAATTTTTGTTATGAATCAGGAGGAATTTGAGCGGTACTTAATATCGATTCGTCGTCATTTGCATCAATACCCGGAATTATCGAATCAAGAATTTGAAACGACGAAGTCCATTGAAAAATGGCTGCTGGAACTAGGCATCCCCATTCGGAAAACGGATTTGAAAACAGGTGTGTTTGCTGACATAAAAGGAGGGAATCCTGGTCCGATTGTGGCGGTGCGTGCGGATATTGATGCACTTCCGATTGAGGAAAAAACGGGCCTGCCCTATGCTTCAAAAAATAAAGGGGTCATGCATGCTTGCGGTCATGATTTTCATACAGCGGCACTTATCGGAGCGGCTCGTCTTTTAAAAAGACACCAGTCTGAGTTAAATGGAACCGTACGCTTGCTCTTTCAACCTGCAGAGGAATTAGGAGGAGGCGCCAAACAGGTAATAGATGACGGACAGTTGGATGGAGTTGGGGCGATTATTGGCCTGCACAATAAACCAGACTTGCCTGTAGGCACCATTGGTTTAAAGGAAGGTCCATTAATGTCGGCAGTAGATCGATTTCAAATTGTTCTGTATGGAAAAGGAAGTCACGCAGCCATACCGCAAAATGGAAAGGACCCAATCCTCACTGCCGGCCATCTTATTACGGCCCTTCAGACCGTGGTCAGCCGGAATGTGTCCCCACTTCATAGTGCCGTGCTGAGTGTGACGAAGATAATCGGCGGCAGTACGTGGAACGTCATTCCAGGGGAAGTCAAACTAGAGGGAACGATTCGAACCTTTGATCAGGCTATTCGGGACGAAGTAAAGGCAAGGTTCTTTAACATTGTTGAAGCGATCGCCAAAGCTTTTTCACACGAAGTAGAAATTGATTGGTTTGCAGGACCGCCGCCACTTAGCAATCATAAGACAATTACAGAGGTTGCCAAGAAATCTGCCGAAAAGCAGTCGTTGTATGTCATCAATCCAGAACCGTCCATGGCTGGTGAGGATTTCTCCTACTATCTTCAAGAGATTCCAGGAACATTTGCCTTTTTTGGTACAAATGGGACCGAAGAATGGCACCATCCTGCATTCACTCTTGATGAATCGGCGCTAATAAAAGCGGCGTATTATTTATTTGAAACATCAAGAGAATTGTTAAATCTAAATAAATGAAATGTTAGTATCACCCATTATTATGAAAGATAGAATTTAAAGTCTATATATAGGAGTGATTGAGTTGGGAGAGATTCTTCGAAAAGCTGTGGAAAATAAGCGGAAAAATTTAATCGACAAACTCATTGCTTATAATGTCTATAAGAAAGATGATCAACATCTTTTTGAATTATCCTTGACGCAACTTGAAGACGAGTATAAAAGATTTCAATCACTTAATCATCCTCATAGCGATTTTGGGTCGATTCAATTGATTAATAAAAAACCGAACAAAAGGTAATTTGGAACTTATAAATTATTGATGAAAGGTAGTTCGCACGATGAGTAAAGTTACAATTATTTCTGGAAGCCCTTCAGAGGAAACGAGATTAAATGGTGTATTACATGATGTTTTAAATTATTTCCATGGAGTACAGACAACCCCGGAAATTATAAATGTCCGCCATCTGCCGGCAGAAGATTTAATTCTGGCCAAGTTTGATAGTGAAGAAATTAAAAAAGCGAATCAGAAGGTTGAGGATTCAAATATTATCGTAATTCTCACACCGGTTTATAAAGCATCATTTACAGGAGTTTTAAAAACGTATTTGGATCTCCTGCCGCAAAACGGTCTCGAGGGTAAGACTGTTTTACCAATTGCGGTTGGCGGCACATTTGGTCACTTATTAATGATTGATTATGCCCTAAAACCTGTACTTGCTACTTTAGGAGCAACCAATATTTTAAAAGGTGTATTTATTTTAGACAATCAAATTAATAAATTAGGAAATAACCGCTATGAATTAAATTTAGAAGCCAAAGAGCGTTTAGAATCATCATTAGAAACGATAAACATTTCATTAACAACTCAAAAAAGTGTTTCAAGGTCCATTCTATGAAGGTAAGATCTTACGGTAGCTGTTTGCTGCCGTTTTTTCTATTAATGAAAACATTTACAAACAATTTTCCAGCAATTAAGGATATAATGGTTTTTAAACATAATCCATGCAGCTTCAAAAGGAGGTGTGCCGCCTGAAAACAAAAAAAATATTATTACAGACAAAAATATTTGGGCTGGTCCTATCGCTGGGTTTATTGTTGATTCTGCTGTTGACCGTATTTTTCAGCTATATGGAAAGTAAACAAATAGAGGAAAACAAGGGCCGGATGGCATTGGAAATCTCGAAAACGGTCTCATTTATTCCTCCCATTATTTCAGCGTTCGAAACAGCCGATCCATCTAAAACGATTCAGCCGATTGCAGAGAAGATCCGCAAAGAGACGGGGGCAGAATTCGTTGTCATTGGCAACAAAGAAGGTATCAGATATTCACATCCTATAACCTCTAAGATTGGGAAAAAAATGAGGGGTGGAGATAATGAAAGGGCCCTTAACAAAGGAGAATATTATGTCTCCAAAGCGAAGGGGTCACTGGGACCTTCGATTAGAGGGAAATCTCCAATTTTTAACGAAAAGGGAGAAGTAATCGGTATCGTTTCTGTAGGTTTCCTGCTTGAGGATATCCAACAACAAATTATGAACACTCTTTCTAAGGTGCTTCTTGTTTCACTTATTGCCCTTATCATTTCGCTTATCGGAAGCATCCTGCTCGGACAAAACATCCGTAAAGATACAATGGGGCTTGAACCATATGAAATAGCATCACTTTATAAAGAAAAGAACGCCGTCCTGCATGGTGTAAAGGAAGGAATATTGGCCATCAATAAAGATGGATTCATCACGATGATGAATCAACCGGCAAAACGACTTTTACATATAAAAGGATCTGTCCGCCATTTGAAGGTGGACGGGCTGTTCCCATCAGACTACTTATATGAGGTACTAAGAACGGGAGATCCGCAAGAGGATAAAGAAATGGTCTGGAAGGATAAAACCGTCATCGTCAATTGCACCCCGCTCTTTGATGAAACGGGAATTAGTGGAGTCGTAGCTTCTTTCCGGGATAAAACCGAGATTGAGCAAATGGTCAATACCATATCAGAAGTAAAAAGTTATTCCGAAGACTTACGGGCCCAAACACATGAATTTACCAATAAATTATATGTGTTAATGGGATTGCTTCAGCTCGGGGAATATGAACAGGCAATTGAGATGATCCAAACGGAAACGCAAAGTTTGCAGATTCAGAATTCTATTGTTTTTAACCATATTAAAGATAGCAAGGTGCAAGCGATTCTGTTAGGAAAACTAGGAAAAGCTTCAGAAAAGAAAATAAATTTTGAAATAGTAGCAGACAGTTTTCTAGCAGAATTACCATCACATATTAAACTGTCGAACCTGATCATTATCCTGGGGAACTTAATTGATAATGCCTTTGAAGCTGTCTATGGTAAAGATTCTCCTACCGTAAAATTGTTCACGACAGATATCGGAAGTGATATCATTTTTGAGATTGCTGATAATGGAAAGGGAATTAGTGAGAGAGAAATTCCTCTACTATTTAACAGGGGATATTCTTCTAAGACTGGAGTTGAGCCAAGGGGATTTGGCCTCGCAAATGCAGAAGAGGCTGTGGCTGAAATGAATGGAATGATTGAGGTTCAAAGTAATCCTGAAAATGGAACGGTCTTTACTGTATACCTACCAAAGGAATACGAGAGGAGTAAAAATGTTGAATAAGATAACAGCGGTTATTGCAGAAGATGATTTTCGGATTGCTGATATCCATGAAAAATTTTTAAATAAATTTAATGAAATTGAAGTGGCTGGAAAAGCATTGAATGGCAGTCAGACAATTGAAATGCTGACGGAAAAAACCCCCGATTTATTGATATTGGATATCTATATGCCGGATATGCTGGGATCTGATTTGCTCCCGATCATCCGCGAAGGTTTTCCAAAGGTCAGTATTATTATGATTACAGCAGCCACTGATAAAGATTTCATTGAAAAAGCATTGAGTTATGGAGTCGAAAACTATTTAATAAAACCAGTAAACCGGGAAAGATTTGACGAAGTCATTCTCGATTTTATCAAAAAGTACACTCTTTTAAATTCAAAACAGGAAATAAATCAGAAATATGTGGACCTTCTTTTTGGAAATAAGGAAATTGAAAAACCAGGAAAGGAAACTGAATTGCCAAAAGGAATCGATGAAATTACACTTAGAAAGGTGAAAAACGTTTTACTGGTTAAAAACCAAGGCCTTTCTGCCGAAGAAGTGGGAAATGAAATTGGAGCCTCCCGGATCACAGCGCGCCGCTATTTAGAATACCTGTCATCCATAAAGGAAGCAAAGGCGGAAGTGGTCTATGGAATTGTCGGAAGACCGGAAAGAAAATATTATCCTATTTAAAAATGGTGCCTATAGGCATCATTTTTTATATTTAAATCCCGTGAACAAAATGTACAAAATACATCTTTATTTACAATAATAACTTAATTTTGCAAACGTTTTCACTCTAGAAAATTTTGATTATTATTAATTTACAAACAAAAGGGGTGAAGACGATGTTAGCAACTTTAGGATTTTTAATGATTATTGTATTTATGGTATTAATTATGACAAAACGTCTTTCAGCGATGATCGCCTTAATGGTGGTACCGGTTGTATTTGCCTTATTCGGCGGATTCGGAAAAGAAATGGGGCCGATGGCGCTTGAGGGGATTAAAAGCGTGGCACCGACAGGAATCATGATCCTGTTTGCGATTCTCTTTTTCGGGATATTGATCGATGCAGGGGTATTTGACCCTATCATTTCGACAATCTTGAAACTAGTAAAAGGGGATCCAGTAAAAATTGCAATAGGAACAGCCGTCCTTGCACTATTAATTTCACTTGATGGTGATGGAACAACTACTTATATGATTACCATTTCTGCTATGCTTCCTTTATATAAGCGAATCGGCATGAAACCATTGGTACTGGCTGGAATCGCAGTATCATCATCAGGAGTTATGAACCTTCTTCCATGGGGCGGACCAACTGCAAGAGCGATGACAGCCTTGCATCTTGAAATGGGCGATATTTTTACTCCCGTGATCCCAAGTATGGTTGGCGGTGTGTTGTTTGTATTGTTTATGGCATACCTTCTTGGACGAAAAGAAAAGAAACGGATTGGTGTCCTAGAAATCGATTATAGCACTCTTTCAGAAATAGCTGCTACAACAGCGGATGACTACTTAAAGCGTCCAAAATTAATCATCGTAAACTATTTACTTACTATTCTATTGTTAGTTGCACTTATTCAAGAGGTACTGCCATCAACCGTATTGTTCATGATAGGCTTTGCCATTGCCATTACGATCAATTATCCAAACTTAAAAGAACAAAAAGAACGAATCATGCATTACGCTGATAATGCTTTGTCTGTTGTTTCCATGGTTTTTGCAGCAGGGATTTTTACAGGGATTCTTTCTGGGACAAAAATGGTGGATGGAATGGCCAACATTATGATTTCTCATATCCCAAGTGCTTTAGGTCCACACATCGCCATTATTACTGCTATCATTAGTGCACCATTTACGTTTTTTATGTCCAATGATGCTTTCTACTATGGAGTTTTGCCATTACTTGCTAAAGCTGCGAGCGTATATGGAATCGATCCAGCCGCAATTGGACGAGCTTCTCTTCTAGGGCAGCCGGTTCACCTGTTAAGTCCGTTAGTTCCATCTACGTATTTATTGGTGGGAATGGTTGGTAAAGATTTCGGGGACCTGCAGCGTTCATTCCTAAAATGGGCCTGCGCATCATCAGCAGTTATGATTTTGGTTGCTGTAATTTTGACCATTATTCCTTTTTAACAAATTTGCCATAGTCCAAGAGCTCTCTACCTGAGGGTTCTTGGACTATATTTCATTAATGGGGAATAACAGAAAGGGAATGTTATGGAAGTATTTTTTCTTATCTTAATAAATGTCATTTTACCAGTCTTTACGTTAATAGTGGCGGGAGTATTTTTACATCGAAAATTTCAGTTTGATATGAATACTTTGTCTAAATTAAATAATTATTTTTTGATGCCTTGTGTTAGTTTTGCAAATATTTATCAAACGAATGTTGGCGGAAAAACTCTTGTGCATATACTAAGCTTCTTATTGATACAATGCAGCAGTCTGATGATAATAACTGCAATCATTTCAAAAGCGGCCAAATTTGAAAACGGTCTTTCATCGACCTTCAAAAATAGCGTGGTACTTAACAATTCCGGAAACTTTGGGCTGCCAGTAAGCCAGCTAGTTTTCCAGCATAATCCATTGGGTGCGTCTATTCAGATAGTGGTCATGATTTTTCAGAACTTACTCACCTACACCTATGGACTGTTAAATTCTGTTTCCGTTGATCAAAGTGGAATTAAAGCAATTAAGAAGTTTCTAAAAAATCCAGTTATTTATGCTTTTTTATTGGGATTGATTCTTCACACCTTGCATATAAAATTACCTGATTTTCTATGGACTCCAATTAGTAATACTTCAAATGCTTTTCTGGCAGTCGCACTCGTTACGCTAGGTGCACAAAGTGCCTATTTAAAAATTACTTGTTTATCCTTGCCGTTGTTTCTAAGTTTATTTGGCCGTCTCATTCTATCACCAGCCATCGCATTACTGATTATTTTTCTTTTAAAGTTGGATGGAACTACGGCACAGGCGTTGTTTATTGCAAGCTCCTTCCCAACATCAAGAAATAGCGCTTTATTTGCTTTAGAATATGGAAATCATCCAGAATATGCCGCTCAAGTTGTTTTACTGTCTACTTTGCTTAGCATGATTACAGTAACCACTGTTGTTTTTCTATCAACCATTTTATTTTAATACTTTAATTTTGCAATGCTGCCCAGAATAATGGGCAGCTTCTTTTAACATGCTACAAAATAGAGTCTTTGATTAAGGAAATCGAAATTTCAGCAGGAACGAGGTGAGTATTGTGACCTTAACACATCCAACAGATTATGATGTCCACCTTTTTCACGAAGGAAGTTTGTCTGAATGCTACAAGGTCTTTGGGGCACATCTTGAAACACAGAATGGAGTAAAGGGTACTCGTTTTTCTGTCTGGGCTCCCCATGCCGCCGAGGTCAACGTGGTTGGGGATTTTAATAATTGGGATGGAAGCCGGCATGGTATGACAAAACTAAATGATGAAGGAATTTGGTCATTATATATTCCAGTATTGCTGGAACATGAGATATACAAGTATCAAATTATAACTGCTAAGGGAGATACTATCCTAAAGGCAGATCCCTATGCATTTTATTCTGAGCTCAGGCCGGACACAGCATCAATTGTTTACAACATTGAAGGATATGATTGGACCGATCAAAAGTGGTTTAAAAAGAAACGGAAAAAAAGTGTGTATGAAGAACCACTTGCCATTTACGAGGTGCATTTAGGTTCTTGGAAGAAAAAGGATGATGGGGAGTTTTATTCATACCGAGAGCTGGCTGAGGATCTGATCCCATATGTACTTGAGAATAAATTTACACATGTTGAAATAATGCCCATAATTGAACATCCTTATGATCGTTCTTGGGGCTATCAAGGAACCGGATATTATTCCCCGACAAGTCGTTATGGTACACCGCATGATTTAATGTTTTTTATTGACCAATGCCATCAAAGTGGTATAGGAATAATTCTCGATTGGGTTCCAGGACACTATGGAAGAGATGCCCATGGTTTATATATGTTTGATGGTCAGCCTGTTTATGAATATGAAGATACATACGTACGTGAGAATGAAATATGGGGAACAGCTAATTTTGATTTGGGAAAGCCTGAAGTGCATAGCTTCTTGATCTCGAACGCCTTATTCTGGATGAAATACTACCACGTTGACGGATTTCGGATCGATGCCGTTGCCAATATGCTGTACTGGAATGCAGGGGGCATTTATCAAAAAAATGAATTTGCCGTTTCATTTCTTAGGAAGCTGAATGAGAATGTCTTTAATGCCGATCCAGCCATTTTGATGATGGCGGAGGATTCGACAGATTGGCCGCTAGTCACCTCACCTGCCTATGAAGGCGGCTTAGGCTTTAACTATAAATGGAATATGGGGTGGATGAACGATATTTTAAAATATATGGAAGCAGAGCCCCGGAATCGTAAGGAATTGCATGATAAAGTCACCTTCTCCCTCCTGTATGCTTTTTCGGAAAACTTCGTCCTGCCTTTGTCACATGATGAGGTGGTTCACGGCAAAAGATCCCTTTTAAATAAAATGCCGGGTGATTATTGGCGAAAATTTGCCCAGCTTCGTCTATTGTTTGGGTATTTGATGACGCACCCTGGTAAAAAGCTGTTGTTTATGGGCGGAGAATTCGGTCAGTTTGATGAATGGAAGGATTTAGAGGATTTAGATTGGGAGTTACACGATTTCGAGATGCACCGCTTCATGCATGATTACTTTAAAGAATTGATGAACCTGTATAAACGTTCAAAACCATTGTGGGAACTGGACCATGATAGGGAAGGCTTTGAGTGGATTGATGCTGACAATAAAGCTCAAAGTATTTTCTCATTCATTAGAAAAGGGAAAATAGAAGACAATATTCTTGTTATGGTTTGCAATTTTACAGAGGTTGTTTATGAAAACTATAAAGTGGGGGTTCCTTCCTACAATTATTACAATGAAATCTTAAATAGCGATGCGGTATTATTTGGTGGTTCTGGCAGGGTAAATAAAAAGAAAATCAAAACGATTGAAAAACCGTTTCATAATCAGCCATGCCATCTGGAAATGACCATCCCGCCCTTTGGTATTTCCATCTTACGACCAGTTAAAACAAGAAAGGGGAAAATAAGCAATGGTACAGAAAAAAAAGTGCGTAGCAATGTTACTGGCAGGCGGCCAAGGTAGCCGTCTCAGTGCGCTGACAAGAGATAAGGCCAAGCCGGCCGTTTCGTTTGGCGGCAAGTATAGAATCATCGATTTTCCGTTAAGCAACTGTACAAACTCAGGAATTGATACAGTAGGTGTATTGACCCAGTATCTGCCGCTTGTTTTGCATTCCTATATCGGGATCGGGAGCGCATGGGATTTAGATAGAATTAATGGCGGTGTTACCGTATTGCCTCCCTATTCGGAAACGGCAGGCGTCAGGTGGTATAAAGGTACCGCAAACGCTATTTACCAAAATTTAAATTATTTAAAACAATACAATCCAGAATACGTCCTCATCCTTTCAGGTGACCATATTTATAAGATGGATTATTCTAAAATGCTCAACTATCACGATGAAAAGGAAGCAGATGTTTCTATCTCTGTTATTGAGGTTCCCTGGGAGGAAGCCAGCCGTTTCGGAATTATGAATACAAATGAAGATTTAGAAATTATTGAATTTGAGGAAAAGCCGAAAGAGCCAAAAAGTAATTTAGCTTCAATGGGTATTTATATTTTTAAATGGCCAGTCTTAAAAACGTTTTTAGAGATGGATGATAAAAATCCTGAATCCTCCAATGATTTCGGCAAGGATATTATTCCTTTATTACTGGAAGAAAAGAAAAAGGTCGTGGGTTATCCATTTGAGGGCTATTGGAAGGATGTTGGTACTGTAGGCAGCCTGTGGGAAGCAAATATGGACTTACTAAAAGAGGATACGGATTTTGATCTTTATGACCGTAATTGGAGAATTTATTCTGTCAACCCAAATCAGCCGCCACAATATATTGCCCCTGCCGCTCAAATTGAAGAATCCTTAATTAATGAAGGCTGCATTGTAGAAGGGACAATTAAGCATTCTGTTTTGTTCCAAGGCGTTACAGTGGAGGAAGGAAGTATGATTCAGGACTCGGTTATTATGCCGGACGCCCGTGTCGGAAAAAATGTAGTTATCGAACGAGCGATTGTCGCACCGGGTATGGTGGTGGAAGATAATGCCGTTATTCGTCCCTCACAGAACAACGGTGCTGTAATTTTGTTTGCTAATGAAGATTAGTCACAAAAACTTACTAGGAAAGGTAGGAGGATACTTTGCCGTGTTCCATGCTTGGCATAATTAATGCAACCAATGAGTCTGAAACATTTCAGAATTTAACTGCCCATCGTACCTTAGCATCTCTTCCCTTTGCAGGACGATATCGATTAATTGACTTTATGTTATCAAATATGGTGAATTCAGGGATTACGAATGTAGCTATTTTCACCGGACATGATGTTCGGTCGCTAATGGACCATTTAGGATCCGGAAAGCAATGGGACTTAGATAGAAAGCGTGATGGTTTGTTTGTGTTCACTCCAGATGGCAAATCCAGGTACGAAAGATTTGGTTCATTTGCGCATTTTGCCAGAAATATAACCTATTTCTTACGCAGTAAGCAAAAGTACGTTGTCATAACTAATTGCTACACAATTGGAACCATTGATTTCTGTAAAATTTTAGATCTTCATAAAGAAACAGAAGCGGATATTACGGAGGTATTCTGTAATGGGAAATCTCTGGAAACCTATATTTTGAGGAAAGATTTATTGCTTTCTCTTTTTGAAAAATACAAGAACCAAGGATATTACAGTATT
Organism: Neobacillus sp. NRS-1170; assembly: GCF_050468025.1. Classification (NCBI taxonomy): domain Bacteria; kingdom Bacillati; phylum Bacillota; class Bacilli; order Caryophanales; family Bacillaceae; genus Neobacillus; species Neobacillus sp. NRS-1170. Next base: position 66,773 of record NZ_JBITPF010000010.1, read on the forward strand.
TTTGATGTAGTCCATGATAAACGGCATAATTTTAAAATAAATTTATATGAATGCACAGGCTATATTGCGATCATTGACTCCCTTCAAAGCTACTATCAAAATAGTCTCGATTTGCTGCAGCCGTCCGTATGGAAGCAGGTATTTACGAAGGAAGAGCCAATTTTCACGAAGGTAAAGGACGAGCCGCCGACACGGTATAAAAAGGAAGCAAGTGTTGCGAATTCAATGATTGCAAATGGGTGCGTAATTGAAGGGGAAGTGGAGAATAGCATTCTTTTCCGTTCTGTGAAAGTTGGTAAAGACGCTGTGATTCGTAACTCCATCATCATGCAAAAGTGTCAAATCGGAGAAAATTGTGTACTTGATGGAGTCATTATCGATAAAGATGTCAGGATTGAAAATGGTGTACGCTTGACAGGAACCTTAGTGTCACCTTATATAGTAGGTAAAGGTACAGTTCAAGAGGGGCGTTGAGGACAAAGTGAAAGTGTTATTTGCAGTTTCTGAGTGCGTACCGTTTGTGAAAACAGGCGGTCTTGCCGACGTTGCGGGCGCGTTGCCTAAAGCGTTAAAAAAGTTAGGAGCAGATGTACGCGTTATACTGCCAAATTACAGTTTAATTCCAGATAAGCTGAGAAAATCATTTCAATTTCAAAAGGCGATTTATGTAAAGCTAGGTTGGCGCAGTCAATACTGTGGCATCTATTCCTTCGAGCATGACGACATTACTTATTATTTTATTGATAACGAATATTATTTTTATCGTGATACTCTATATGGCCATTATGATGATGGGGAACGATTTTCTTTTTTCTCGAAGGCGGTTTTGGAGTGTATTCCGCATCTCGATTTTATTCCTGATGTGATTCATTCACATGACTGGCACTCCGCGATGGTGAATTTCTTAGTGGATGCCCAATATCGTCTAAATCCACTCTATAGGGACATAAAGACAGTTTTTACGATTCATAATTTGCAATTTCAGGGGATATTCCCATATGAAGTAATGAGTGATTTGTTAGAATTAAATCATCAATATTTTAACAGCGAGCAGCTGGAGTTTTACGGAAATGTAAATTTTATGAAGGGTGGAATCGTTGCGTCTGATGTCGTTACAACTGTCAGCCCGACTTATAAAGAGGAAATTCAGTATCCCCATTTTGGGGAACGGCTCGATGGTTTTTTACGAAAGCATAACGATAAGCTGATAGGCATCGTAAATGGCATTGACGACATTGCTTACAATCCAAAAACAGATCGAGAAATCGCTGCTGCCTATGATCTTGATTCGTTAACGGGTAAAGCTGAAAATAAGCAAGAATTGCAGCGATTTTTCGGATTGCCGGTAAAGGATAGCACACCCGTTATGGCGATGGTAACACGCTTAACCGCACAAAAAGGGTTAGACTTGGTGCTCCATGTTTTTCACAGTATGATGGAGGAGGATATACAACTCATCGTTCTTGGGTCTGGAGACCATCATTATGAACACTTCTTTAGTCGAATGGAGCAAGAATATCCAGAGAAGGTAAAGGTTTATTTGGGATTTAATGAAGGATTGGCGCATCAAGTTTATGCCGGGGCTGATTTGTTTTTAATGCCTTCACAGTTTGAGCCTTGCGGATTAGGACAGCTTATTGCCCTCCAATACGGGACCATCCCCATTGTTAGAGAAACGGGGGGCTTGAATGATACGGTGCAATCATACAATGAAGAAACAGATGAGGGGAACGGATTCACTTTTAAGAATTTCAACGCTCATGATATGCTGCATACAATTAGAAGAGCGATATATTTTTATCAACAAAAGGAAACTTGGAATAGCTTAGTACAAAATGCGATGAGTCAAGATTATAGCTGGATGCAGTCTGCCAAGAAATACAATGAGATTTATGAGGACCTGCTTGAGGACAAACCTATAGAGTAAACCAAGAACCAGGCATCGTGCCTGGTTTTTATATTTAAATGAAAAATCCATCTTAATTTTAACTAATAGTTAATGATGTTTAATTATTATGTAATTTACTTTAAGGGAACAAAAAAATAAAATTTATATAAATACTATTTATTTATTTAATATGTTTTTTTATCTAAATATAAAAACGTTTACATTTTAGGAGTTTTTAAATATGGAATCTAAATCAAATATTCAGAGTGTTGCGAAGCTAGCTAATGTCTCTATTGCAACTGTCTCTCGGGTGATTAATAACCAAGGTGTTGTTCGGAAAGAAACCGAGGAGAGGATACTAAAGGCTATTAATGAACTCGGCTATATCCGTAATGCTGCAGCTAGAACAATGAAGGGAAAAGGAACCAATACAATTGGCGTAATTGTCCCTGACATTAAAAACCCGTTCTTTCCGCTCGTGATGGCTGAAATTGAACAGAAAGCCCGCGAGAAACGATACTTCACAATCTTAAGTAGCACAAATGAGTCACCTATAGTAGAAGAAGAGATTGTGAAGAATTTTATTGAGCGCTGTGTTGATGGCGTAATTATTATAACTGCCAATGAAAATGGTGATCAACTGAAGCTGCTTCAGGAGCAGGGGATTCCAATTGTAGCTGTTGACCGCAGCATCAAAAGATTTGAAGTAGATACTGTTATGGTTGATAATGTGACGGGGTCATACCAGGCGGTTCAGCACCTGATTCTTCAGGGCCATGAGAAAATTGCGATCATTTGCGGGTCACAAAATACGACGCCTGGACGTGATAGGTTCTTGGGCTATAAGAAGGCACTTGAGAACTATAATATTCCTTTTGATGAGCGCTATGTGATTCAAGGGAACTTCGGAGAGCAAAGTGGTTATCAGGCAACCCAGGAACTTTATGCGCTGGATGATAAGCCGACTGCAATATTTTCTTCAAACAACTTAATGACAATCGGATGTGTGAAAGCACTGGAGGAGTTGGAATGGAAGCTTGGCAGTGAGGTATCGTTTATTGGCTTTGATGATGTTGATATAGCGACATTCTTAAATCCTAAGCTTAGTGTTGTCTCAAGGCCAATGAATGCGCTTGGGGATATTGCGTTTCAGCTATTGCATGAGCGAATTTGTTTTAAAGGAACTCTCCCGAAGAGAGAGTATTTATTGTCTCCTGAACTGAAAATCAGGCAGTCTTGTCGGTTAGTGAAGACTGTATTCTAAATATTTGTATGAAAAGCGGTAAGGAAGCAGCGAAAATTGCTGATGAAAAAATTCAACAAGTACTTGATAGTAAATAAAAATATATCGGTTTAAAAATTTTTACGGAATGTGGAAACGATTACACATTGTTCACACACTGAAGCTACCCAGAACCTTTTGAGACACCATTACTGTTCAACCGACTTTTGTAATAGGGGTACCGCCATCATTTCGGAATTTTTGTACGCTAAGCAAACTCAAAACTAAAGCTCCACATTATAAGAAATCATCGGTCGTAACCGGAAAGAAATAAGGAGGAAAAGACATGGATATAGCAGTGATCGGGTCCAACAATGTGGATCTCATTTCATATATTGATAAAATGCCAAAAGAAGGGGAAACACTTGAGGCGTCAGACTTCAAAATCGGTTGCGGTGGCAAAGGAGCAAACCAGGCAGTGGCAGCTGCCAAAATGGGCTCAAAGGTGATGATGGTAACTAAGGTTGGAGATGACCTCTTTGCAGATAACACAATCCAAAACCTTGAAAGCTACGGAATTGACACAGAGTTTACAAGTAAAGTTCCTGGGACACCAAGCGGTGTTGCTCTGATTTTTGTAGACCAAGAGTCAAGAAACTGCATCCTGGTTATAAAAGGAGCAAATCGGTCTCTTCTACATGAGGATATTGATCGATCAGCAGAGAAGCTTAAAAAGTGTTCACTCATTGTTCTGCAGCTGGAAATCCCGCTCCAGACGATTTATTATGCGATTGAGTTTGGTAACGAGCATGGCATTCCTGTAATTTTGAATCCAGCGCCTGCGTCAAAGGAGTTAGATTTTGACTATGTATGCAAAAGTGACTTTTTTATTCCTAATGAAAGCGAACTGAAGATTCTCACAGGTATGCCTGTTGAGAATCAAGAGCAAATCCGAGAGGCAGCATCTACTTTGATTGAAAAAGGCTTGAAAAACGTGATTGTCACAATGGGCTGCCGCGGAGCGATGTGGGTAACGAAGGAGAAAATCCACACTGTTGAATCACATAAAGTTGCGGCTATCGATACAACGGGTGCCGGTGATGCATTCATTGGGTGCTTCGCTCATTTTTTTGTGCAAAATGGCGATGTGCTGAATGCAATCAAAATGGCCACAGCTTTTGCAGCATTAAGTGTTACAAAGAGAGGCACTCAGACCTCCTATCCAAGTATGGAAGAATTGGAGCTGTTTTTGAAGATGCGGGTTTAACTAACTTTAGAGAAAAATAAGGATAGAACATCCAGACTAAGCTGAAAAATGAAAACTTATCGACGAGATGCATGTCAGAAGCCTATCAAATTAGAGTTGCAAATTCTGAAGTAGATTTAATCAATGAATCTTGTATTCTTTGGGGATACGGGAAAGGTGGAAGCTAACTGTCCTATTCAATGCAGAAACTATATTTGGTGATGTGAACCCTGGTGGAAAATTACCATTCGAGGTTCCCAAAGAAGAACACCTTCCTCAAATTAATTAGTAAGCAGAAGAAATCACTCATGATTACTAACATGGCTATCCAAATTAGATAAAGATAAAATCGAGCCTTCCATACCAAGTTCCTATGTAATTTAAGATACATTACAAATGATTAAGGAAAAACATGTGAAATGAATGAAAGGAGGTGATGAGGTATCTGAACTTCTAGTGGTAATTTGAGATTTGGAGATTGATGATAATGACAAGTAACGTCTATACAAAGGAAGAGGTCATGATAATGGCAAGTAACGTCTATACAAAGGAAGAGCTTTATTCCATGAAGCCGCAAAAATGGTATCCGAGTGAAGCGACGGAAGCGGGCTTTCTTCTTGGCGGTATTGGCACGGGAAATATCACGCTAGGCAGCCGTGGCGATTTAAAAGATTGGGAAATATTTAACCGTCCAGGGAAAGGGGACTTTGCCCAATATAATTTCTTCTCCATTTGGGCCAAGGAAGATGGCAGCGAGCCAGTGGCAAAGGTGCTCGAGTCAAAAATTCTTCCGCCTTATAACCACCCCCTTGGGTACCCTTCAAGGGCGGCAGTATCAGGACTTCCGAGAATGGATCATTCCCGAATTAAAGGGGAATATCCCTTTGCATTTTTAGAATTCGACGATTCGAAGCTTCCCGTTGACGTCAGTTTGGAAGCCTTTACTCCGTTTATACCGCTGAATGAGGATGATTCTGGAATTCCCGGTGCGTTGTTTAGATATAAAGCGGTGAACCGGAAAAAACATCCGGTAGAAGTCACCGTTGCCGGTTCATTCATAAATTTCGCCGGTTATGAGGGGAATGGCTCGTTTGAAAATATGAGATTTGTACAACCGGGCGTGAATGAATATCGACAAGACAGTGGATTGCAAGGTATTTACTATTCTTCCCCTGATCTCCCGGCTGACCATCTGAGAAATGGGAGCATGGCAGTGTTGACCAACGCAGGACCGGAATTTGTTACCCATAAAGCGACGTGGCTGATCGGCGGATGGTGGGATGGCATCCAGGATTTCTGGGACGATTTTTCTCATGACGGAAAGTTAGAACCGGAGTCGTTTACCAATGCCACGTCAAGTGCATTAGGTATCAATGACCAACTTCGAATCGGATCATTGGGCATTAATCGTACGCTTCAGCCCGGTGAAGAAGCTATTTTCGAATTTGTTCTGTCCTGGTACTTCCCGAACCGGGTTCGCAATTGGGACGAAGATGCTCCTGTTAATGATGGTGATGAGTTAGAGATGAATTATTACGGCACATTGTTCCAGGATGCTTGGGATGCGGGAGCATACCTTTTAAAAAATCGAGAGCGGTTGGAGCAAGGAAGCCGCGACTTTCATCGGGCGCTCTTCACAAGTACGCTGCCGGACTACGTATTAGATGCGCTTGCGAGCAATATCACGGTTCTTCGCAGTCCGACCTGCTTCCGTATTAAGGACGGAACCTTCCTCGGGTTCGAAGGCTCTCTTGACAAGAAAGGAAGCTGTTTAGGGACATGCACGCATGTCTGGAATTACGCTCAAACTTTAGCCTTCCTGTTCCCAAAACTAGAACAAAGTGCAAGAATAGTAGAGTTTGAACTAGAGACTGACGATCAAGGGGAGATGGATTATAGAACGAACCGAGTAATGGGTAAACCGTCTTTCAGAGTTTCTGCCCCATTTGAGGTTCACCCGGCAACGGACGGGCAACTCGGTACGATTATTCGCTTGTACCGCGAGTGGAAAATCAGCGGCGATGATGCGTTTCTCCGCAGGCTGTGGACTAAGGCGAGTAAAGCACTTGATTTTGCCTTCGACTATTGGGATTCCGATGGCGACTTTGTGCTTGATAGCCGGCAGCATAATACTTATGACATAGAGTTTTATGGCCCTAATTCGCTGACGAATTCAATCTTCTATGCAGCACTCAAAGCTGGAGCAGAAATGGCCGAATTTGTAGGTGATTCTGAGCATGCAGAAAAATATCGAAAAGCGTTCGAAATAGGAAGCAAGAGGATGGATGCTCTTCTCTGGGGAGGGGAGTACTATGTTCAAGTGCTTGACAATGTGGATGAGCATCGCTACCAATACGGCATCGGATGTTTGTCCGACCAACTTTTCGGACAGATGCTAGCTCATGTCGTCGGCCTTGGATACATTCTGCCAGAAGACCATGTTAAACAAGCCGTCGCTTCGATATTTGCTAACAACTTTAAAAGCAATTTTGATGATCATGCTAATACTGGGAGGGCTTTTGCATTAAATGACGAGAAAGGACTTGTTGTTTGCTCGTGGCCAAAGGGCGGCCGGCCTAGACTTCCGTTCCAATATTCGCCAGAAGTATGGACGGGTATCGAATACCAAGTAGCTGCTCATCTAATCTATGAAGGATTTATAGAAGAAGGGATGACAATTGTAAAAGCGGTTCGTGAGAGATACGACGGTTACAAGAGGAACCCTTGGAGCGAAATTGAGGCTGGAAACCATTATGCTCGTTCTATGGCCAGCTGGGCGCTGCTGTTAGCCTTTTCGGGTTTTAAACTGGATTTGGGAGCAGGTAAGATGAGCTTTCACCCCGTGATAAATGAAGATCATTTTTCTACGTTCTGGAGCAACGGCAAAGCTTGGGGCATTTATAAGCAGCACATGGATGTTCAGACGTCCAGGCCGAAATGGGAGATTGAAGTTCTTTATGGAAGCTTGGAGGGAGTCCAGGTAAACGAATCGTAATTAGTAGTTTCATAGCTGATGGATATGGGAGCGCCCTTTTTTGAAGATGGGCGCCCTATCCGACAGCTTTCATCCTTAGAAAGTCGTCCATATCATCCATAGAAAATGGATAGTCTAATTCTATTACATTGATAAAAGAAATATTATTTGAACTACATCAAATAGGAAAGTGACATGATCAAATTAAGGGGGAGTTTTTTACATGCGTTGGGTTATTCTTATCTTACTATTTCTAGGTTCGCTTATCAGCACTGCTGATGGTCAGGTAATCGGCTTTGCTGCAGAACATCTTATGAAGGAATTTAACATAAACAGTTCTCAGTGGGGACTCATTGGGAGCAGTTTCTTCATCGTATTCATCTTCACAAGTTTTATTGGAGCAACATGGTCGGATCGTGTAGGTGCAAAGACTATAATGTTCATAGTGTTGGCAGGGATAACTCTTGTGCAGCTTGGGTCATTCGCGATTATAAGTTTTCCGATGCTTATCCTTTACAGAGTACTGTTAGGAGCGTTCGAAGGGCCATTTAGTCCTTCAGCAATGAGTTACGTTTCTAAAATCTTTCCTGAGCAGTTAAGAGGGGTAGCTATATCCGTTGTCTTTGCTGGAGCGTCTATCGGTGGAATTATCTCCGCACCCATCCTTGTGGGTTCGATAGAGAAATACGGTTGGCAATGGACGCTCGCATTACTGGGAGTTGCTAGTTTGGTAGTACTTGTTGTCTGGGCATTGGTTGATCGATCTTCCAAGTCAAAGCAAAATGTCGTCGAGGCAGTTTCCGCCCAAAAATTAAAGTGGGCTGATATTACTCCTGTTCTCCGTAATCCAGCTTGCTTTTTAACCCTATCTCTAGCGTCTGCCACCATTTGGCTAGCCATATGGATGACATTATGGGCACCAGTTTATTTTACAAAGGTAATGAATTTGCAGCCAATGAAGATGGCATATGCTATCGCAGGGACAGGTACCGCAGCTTTAGTAATGTTATTTTTAATGTCAACTATTTCTGATCGTATTTTTCAAAAAAACCAGAGTTATCGAAAGTCACGTGTTCTAGTCGCAGGAATAAGCACCATTATCGGCGGAATTTCTTTCGCGGTCATTCCGTCGTTAGGAAATTCTTTCCTATGGGTCTTCGTTGCTTTGTGTGTGGCAAAAGGTACTACTTATTTAAATGTCTCGATGGGTGTACAAATCATGGTTAAATTGATGCCAGAAAGATCTGGTCTCATGAATGGGCTTTTCACTTTAATTATGAATATTACATCATTAGTTGCACCAATTATTATCGGAATCATCGTACAAGCAGCCGGGAAAAATTTTGCACTTGGATTTAATAATACCATCTATCTCATAGCTGGAATGTTCCTGCTAAACGCTATTCTCTATTTACTATTTGTTAAACCTGATAAAGCAAAAGAAACAACAGAATCAAAAACTGTAACTGCGTAAAAAGTCAAAATTATGAAATTAATAATAGAATCTTAAAAAAGCAGCAAAGCAATTATTTATTTGTACTTCACCCTAAAAGTTAGAGTGATATCTTACTCGTTTGGGGTATTAGGTTAAACACTCATAGAGATTATCAATAATTATGACTAAAGAAAGTATGGGAACGAAATGGGAAAAAACATGTTTTTTAATGCACATCATTCACCAATTGGGGCTTTTGCCAGCTTTACACTTGGTTTTTACGGAGATGGGGGCGGTTTGGATTTAGAACTTGGAAGGCCCCCACGGAAAAATGTTTACGTTGGAGTCGAATCAATCGACCGTGAAGGAATATATGAAGCTCTTCCTTTTTATGATATCGTCGAGGATGAAAGTAAGCGCTATGATATTGAAAACATGGATCCAAAAAAAAATAAAACAAAAATCATTTTCCCTTTCGCGAAAGAAGAGATAGAACGTGATTTCCAATTGGGGACGGATACATGGAAGGCGGGCGATTTAACGTTTACGATTTATACACAAGCCCAATCTGTACCAGATCCTGCTGCAGCAACTGATGAAGAATTGAAGGCAGCCTTAGTGCCTGCTGTCTGGGCAGAGCTAACCATCGATAACACAAAAGGAGCTAAAAGCCGCCGTGCCTTTTTTGGCTACCAGGGCAGTGACCCATACAGCTCAATGCGTCGTTTAGATGACACCTGTGACGGTATTGCCGGTATCGGACAAGGTCGTTTAACGGCCATTACAACCAATAACCCGGAAGTCAAATCAGCTTTACATTTTGGTCCTGAATATATCTTAACAACACCAATAGAAGAAAACTGGACATTTGGTTTGGGACCTATGGGAGCACTCGTGATGGACGTTCCGGCAGGAGAAAAACGCACCTATCAATTTGCCGTTTGCTTTCATCGTTCCGGATATGTAACAGCTGGAATTGATGCCTCATATTATTACTCAAGATATTTTCCAAATATCGAATCGGTTGCCGCTTATGCGTTAGAAAATTTTGATTTATATAAGGGAAGAGCTTCCCAAGCAAGTGATTTGGTGGATGATGAGAATTTGTCTGATGACCAAAAGTTCATGATGATTCACTCTATTCGCAGTTATTATGGATGCACCCAAATGCTTGAAGTCGATGGCGAACCTTTCTGGGTTGTGAATGAAGGCGAATATCGCATGATGAATACGTTTGACTTAACGGTGGACCAAATCTTCTTCGAATTAAAGATGAATCCATGGACGGTTAAAAATGAGCTAGATATGTTTGTCAAACGTTTTAGTTATGAAGATAATGCCCGTTTTCCAGGAGATGAAAAGGAGTACCCGGGCGGTATAAGCTTTACCCATGATATGGGTGTTGCCAATACAGTATCTCGTCCTCACTTTTCTTCGTATGAGCTTTATGGATTAGACGGTTGCTTATCACATATGACGTATGAACAGCTTGTAAACTGGGTGTTGTGTGCGTCCGTTTATGTAGAACAAACAGGGGATCGTCAGTGGCTAAAAGCAAATTTAGATATTTTTGCTCGCTGCTTTGAAAGTATGTTGAACCGTGATCATCCTGAAGCGGACAAGCGGGATGGAATAATGGGACTTGATTCCACGCGTGTCATGGGTGGTGCCGAAATTACCACTTATGATAGTTTAGATGTTTCACTTGGCCAGGCTAGAAATAATATTTACTTGGCAGGGAAATCGTGGGCATCGTATGTTGCTCTTGAGAAGATTTTTGCCGAAAATGATTTAAAGGAATTATCGAAGGATGCAGCCGGCCAAGCGGATAAATGTGCGGAGACAATTGCCAGCCATATGACTTCAGGCGGCTATATTCCAGCTGTCATTAAAGAAGGAAACGACTCCAAGATTATTCCGGCAATTGAGGGACTTATTTTCCCGTACTATACAAACAACCAAGACGCACTGGATCCGAATGGACGATTTGGCACCTATATTCAGGTATTGAAAAAGCATTTAGAGACTGTACTAACCGAAGGAGTCTGCTTGTTTGAAGATGGCGGCTGGAAAATTTCTTCAACTAGCAATAATTCATGGCTGAGTAAAATTTATCTAAGTCAGTTCATTGCCCGTCAAATCCTTGGATTGGAATGGGATGATAAGGGAGCTCGTGCAGATGCTGCACACGTTGCTTGGTTAACGCATCCAACTTTATCTGTCTGGAGCTGGAGTGACCAAATCCTTTCAGGTGAAATCACTGGCAGTAAGTATTACCCTCGGGGAGTGACAAGTATTTTATGGCTGGAGGAAAGTAGGAAGCCTGTGGAGCAACGGCAAAGCTTGGGGCATTTATAAGCAGCACATGGATGTTCAGACGTCCAAGCCGAAATGGGAGATTGAAGTTCTTTATGGAAGCTTGGAGGGAGTCCAGGTAAACGAAATATAATTAATAATTTCATAGCTGATGGAAATGGGAGCGCCTTTTTTTACAGATGGGCGCCCTATCCGACAGCTTTCATCTTTAGAAAGTCCAGCTTGCTTTTTAACCCTAGCTCTATCGTCTGCCACCACTTGGCTAGTCATATGGATGGCAATATGGGCACCAGTTTATTTAACAAAGGTAATGAAATTGCAGCCAATGAAGATGGCTTATGCCATTGCAGGAACAGGTATCGCAGCATTAGTCATATTATTTTTAATTTCAACTTTTTCTGATCGTCTTTACAAAAAAACACAGAGGTATAGAAAGTCACGTGTGTTGGTCGCGGGAATAAGCACAATTATTGGTGGGCTTTCTTTCGCGCTAATTCCGTTGTTAGGAGATTCAATCCTATGGATCTTCGTTGCTTTGTGTGTGGCAAAAGGTACTTCCTATTTGAATGTCTCAATGGGTGTACAAATCATGATTAAATTGATGCCAGAAAGATCTGGTCTTATGTCTGGGATTTTCACTTTAATTATGAATATTACATCATTAGTTGCACCAATTATTATCGGTATCATCGTACAAGCAGCCGGGGAAAATCTTGCACTTGGATTTAATAAAACCATCTATCTCATAGCTGGATTGTTCCTGCTAAACGCTATTCTCTATATACTATTTGTTAAACCTGATAAAGCAAAAGAAACGACAGAATCAAAAACTGTAACTGCGTAAAAAGTCAAAATTACGAAATAAATAATAGAATCTTAAAAAAGCAGCAAAGCAATTTTTTATTTGTACTGCATCTCAAAAGTTAGAGTGAAATCTATCTCGAAAAACTACACAAATTCATTAATTTCTTAAATATGGAGCTGGTATTAATGTCTTTAAACACGTGGGGAACTAATCTTCCAAAGATTGGAATACGCCCGATTATAGATGGCAGAAGGGGAGGGATTCGTGAATCACTAGAAGAGGTAACAATGCAAATGGCAGCTAATGTTGCTAGTTTCGTAGAACAAAATATTAAATACCCTACTGGTGAATCAGTTGAATGTGTGATTGCTGATACTTGTATTGGGGGAGTAGCAGAAGCGGCGAAAACACATGATAAATTTAAAAAAGAGGGTGTAACTGTTACAATTTCTGTAACGCCTTCTTGGTGCTATCCAACAGAAACAATAGATACTGACCCAAGTACGGTAAAAGCAATATGGGGATTTAACGGGACAGAAAGACCTGGAGCTGTTTATTTAGCAGCATCATCATCTGCACATAATCAAAAGGGATTACCTGTATTTTGTATCTATGGACGTGATGTTCAGGATATGGAAGATTCAACTATTCCTGAGGATGTTCAAGAAAAGCTATTAAGGTTTGCGAAAGCAGCCCTTGCTGTGAGCTTAATGAGAGGCAAATCCTATTTATCTATTGGATCCGTTTCAATGGGGATTGCAGGCTGTATCGCAGATGAGAACTTTTTCGGTAAATATTTAGGAATGAGAAATGAATACAAGGATATGAGCGAGTTTATTCGTAGAATGGAATTAAAGATATATGATCAGGTAGAGTACGAAAAAGCGTTAAAATGGGTAAAAGCAAATTGTAAAGAAGGTATCGATGTAAACCCACCAGAATTAAAGCGCACTGTCGAACAAAAGGAGCTGGATTGGGAAACCGTTGTAAAAATGGCTCTCATCGCAAGAGACTTAATGGTAGGAAACCCTAAATTAGCCGAAATAGGATATGGTGAAGAAGCGCTCGGTCATAATGCTATTGCGGCAGGATTCCAAGGTCAGCGTGAGTGGACTGACTTTTTACCGAATGGTGATTTTATGGAATCTATTCTTTCTTCATCCTTTGATTGGAATGGAATTCGTGAGCCATACATGCTTTCAACAGAAAATGATACGTTAAATGGAATTACGATGTTATTTGGACATTTATTAACGAATTCTGCTCAAATTTTTGCAGATGTAAGAACATTTTGGAGCCCTGAGGCAGTAAAACGAGTAACTGGAAACGAGTTAACAGGTTTAGCTAAAAACGGAATTATCCATTTAATTAACTCTGGTCCTGCTGCTTTAGATGGGTCCGGTCAAATGGATATGGACGGAAAACCTGTGATGAAGCCTCATTGGGATATTACCGAGCAAGAGGTTCAAAAATGTCTCGAAGCAACTGAATGGTGTCCAGCAGTAGACTTCTTTAGAGGCGGAGGATTCTCCTCAAAATATGTAACCCGTGGCAACATGTCTGTAACAATGGCAAGAATTAATTTAATAGATGGTCTTGGACCTGTCTTGCAAATTGCAGAGGGCTATACTGTTGAGTTAGAAGAAGATGTTCATCGGGTGTTAGATGAGAGAACAAACCAAACATGGCCAACAACTTGGTTTGTACCAAAGTTAACGGGTGAAGCACCATTTAAAGATGTCTACTCTGTTATGAATAATTGGGGGTCAAACCACTGTTCATTAAGCTACGGACATATTGGCAGTGATTTAATAACAATGGCTTCAATGCTTAGAATTCCCGTTTCAATGCATAATGTTTCAGAAGAAAAATTATTTAGACCAAGTGCATGGTCAGCGTTTGGAGCATCCGACCCAATCGGTGCAGACTACCGTGCATGCAAAAACTACGGTCCATTATATCGATAAGTGAAGACTAAGCAGGGGCGGTTCTTATCCTCTTTTTTTGAAACGCGGGGTCAATTGTTGTGTTTCATTTATAAGGAGTGAAATAAGTACCGTCCTCTTGTTTTTTAGTAAAGTTATCTTTAATCATTTATATAATTTGTATTGGGAGAGATTAACATGAGTAGTTATATCAAGAATGCTATTAAAAGTGGCGAAACAGTACTTGGTATTGAACTAGGATCAACCCGAATTAAAGCTGTTCTTATTGGAGAAGATAATGT
>NZ_JBITPF010000011.1:0-222696 GCF_050468025.1 Neobacillus sp. NRS-1170
GCTCCAGGCGCGAGCGGTTCGCGGGCGTGCCTGGAAGCCTCCTCGGCGCTTTGGCGCCTGCGGGGTCTCCCCTGCCCCGTACTCCCGCAGGAGTCCTCGCGCTTTCTGCTCCAATCAACAGTGGTAAAAATCAACAATGGCTTTTAACACAGCCAAATAAATAAGGCGTGCAACCGGTGCACGCCATTTTTAATCATGAAATACGATCTTATACAAATCCTTGATTCGATGTAATATCTTTTCTCCGATACACACTTAACACCACACCAATTAAGATTGCATTTAGCAGCGTGGGCATTAATCCATAGCTTATGAATGGCAAAGACATAGTAATCAAAGGGACCAAGCCCAATGACATTCCGACATTAGTCGCCAGCTGGACGGCATAAAGAGCAACCGCCCCAATCAAAAGCAATTTGCCAAAGGGATCTTTGATTTTGTACATAACCACAATGATTCTTGCAACGAATAGGAATAAGATAACCACCAGGGCAATAGCGAAGAGCCAGCCATAATAGTAGGTAAAGCTTACAAAAACAAAATTGGTATGAGCCTCGGGAATAAAAACTTGGTTGTCCATGTGGTTTCCGAACCAGCCTGCTTTTGACAGCAAGTCCTTAGCACGCAATATTAAATAACCTGCACCATCATAATATTTTTCAGGATTTAAAAAGGCAAGGAACCTGACTAACTGATAATCGTTAAGAGTATTCCAAGATATGACGCCTAGAAGTAAAAAGGAACTGAACGAAAATGCCCAGATGAATAGAACAATTTTTCGACTAAATGTGCTCCACCAAAGCATCACAAAAACCATGACGGTATAAATATAGGCGTTTGAAACACTTGGGAGAGCCAAGAAGAAAAATAATGGAATAAGTAACAGAATGCCAAACTGCCAAACCTTCAATCTAACGTTACTCAAAAACGAAGCCCAGCCAAGAAAGAAAAACGGTACTGCCATGAGGCTTTCAATCGTGATAGGAGGAATTCTTAAAAGCGGCAGTCCATTGACCGTCGTATTTGAAAAAAACCTTAACAGCAAAAGAATCAGCATACCGATGGCGTAAAATACCCATCCACGCTTTCTCCACTTCCGATAATCAATCATCATGATTCCTAAAGCAGCCGTACCACTGATAATGGCAATGATAATCTTAAAGGTTGGAAAATGCCTTTCATTCATATATCCAAGAGAGAACATTGGTAAAAATCCAAGACCTAGAGTGGTAACGAACAAGATTACCAACAGCCAATCAACCTTCGGCCGATGGAGCTTGTTCAGCTGCTGTCCTAATTTAACCGGACTTCCCATCTGCTCAACCGCTTTTATTTCAGCTTCAGATTCTGAAAGCCCCTTTTCAATCCAGATTTTCTTCGTTTCCTTCAAATGATACCCTAATTCCACGGCAACAAATTTCTTAGCTTCCTTGGACTTGATTTGATCGGTGACTTCATTTAAAAAGATATGTTTAATATTCTTCACTTTGGCCTCACCACTCTAAAAGTTCTTTTAACACAAACTGTTTCTTTGACTGCTTCTTTTCAGCTTTCCTTAGGGCTTTTCTCCCTTTATCCGTCAGCTGATAATATTTAGCTTCAGTTTCAAGGCTCCAGCTTGATTGTAAATAACCGGTCTGTTCAAGCCGATGCAAAAGCGTATATAAAAATCCCTCATTTTCTTCGAACTTTTGTATGCCCCTTCCCCTAAGAAGCTTCGTTAATTCAAAGCCTGTTCTATCTTGAGCAAGCAGCTGCATGACTGCTAAAAGGATCGTTTCTTCACTTTCATCTTGTCGGTTGATTTTTTCAAGAATGTTTTTTCGATGCTCCTCAGAGAAGTTCAACTCAGAAAATGCCGTCCGATCCATTACTTTTTTTATATTCCTCAATCTATTTTCCATTTTTCAACCCTCCAATTGTGCCTTCAGCAGTTCTTTTGCACGTCTGAGCCTAGTTTTCACGGTGTTATCACCGACTTCGGTTAAATGGGCAATTTCTTTGATTGGCAGTTCCTCGTAATAATAGAGATAAATGGCTTCCCTATATTTGATTGGCAGTTTCATGATGGCTGCAATCAGTTGATCGTCCTCTTCTTTTTGAATAACCGTTTGCTCGACCGATTCTTTTTGTGTCGTATTGTTTATCGGTTCTTCCAAGGTGATGACAACGTTCTTGTTGTACCAGCTTTTCAGAAAATCCTTGCTATGGTTAATGGCAATCCGCCATAACCACGTTCTTAGTTTTGCTTTACCGCTATATGTATGAAGCCCTTGATAACACTTAACAAATATATCTTGAGTCAAGTCCTCCGCAATGGCTCGATTATTCACGTAGGAAAAAACAAGCTTCAGGACCTCCTGACCATACCTATTCATAATTTCATCGATAAGTGCTTCCTTATCTTCTGTATCTAACATTTCCAAAGTTAATTCTTCCACGGATCCGTCCCTCCTTCTTAAACTATAGACGATATACTCCCTGAAGAAGTTCTTAAATTCTATTAAATAATAAAAAAACGTCAGGGTCATACCTAACGTTTTAACTGACTTCTTTTCTTAAAAACTTAATTACACGATGATACCTGACTTTTACTTTTGCTTCATTCCAGTTCATAATCCCCGCTGTATCCTTTACTGAATATTCCTTTAAGCCTCTCAGGATAACAAGCTTCCGGTCCTCTGGTTTCAATTTTTTTATGGCGGTTTTAAATACGGACCAATCCTCCAAAAAATCCAATTCTTTTTCAGGCAGACCGTAATTACTTACACATAATTCTAATGAATTTTCCGGAAAAACTAAGCACGTTTTATTCTTGCGGTAATGATCCAAAGCGGTCCGTTTCGCAATGGTGAATATCCAGGTTTTAACCGATGATTTATGAAGGAAACTATCATGATTATTAATGACCTTAATAAAGGTGTCCTGGGTTAAATCTTCAGCATCTGTTTTGCTTCTGGTAAAACGCAATAAGTAATGGTAAACATCCCGAAAATTCTTTTTATACATTTCATTCATTAAGTCAATAGTCTCTGCCATTTTCAGTCCCCCCAAAATCATAATAAAAACGACCAGTCAGTTTATTTGTATTTTAAAATTGAATTAAATATTTAGCAACTCTAAAGATTTAATTCAATTAAAAAATCCTATTTTCAAGTCGAAAATGGGATTTTGGTTTAACCCGTTTGCATTAATCATTCGGATTGATAATCGCTAATACCTGATGGTCTTCCCATCTTCCGTTTATCTTTACATTTTTGATGGCAATTCCCTCTTTGTGAAAGCCGGATTTCTCCAGCACACGAATGGATCCAATATTATGGGGCATAACCCCCGCTTCAATTCTGTGCAATTTTAATTCATTAAATGCATAATCGACCAAAAGCTGCACAGCTTCTGTCGTATAGCCTTTACCATTTTGCCTTTTATCTAAAAAATAACCAATAAAGGCACTCTGGAGAGAGAAACGCCAAACTTGAAAAAGATTAATGGTGCCGATTAATGTCCCATCATTTTTAAAAATGCCAAAATGATAGGCTAAATCGTTATGACGATCTTCTTCATATTGCTTAATTCTTCTAATCTGAGAATCTAATGTATAAAACTCATCTTGACGGTCCATTGAAAATTTTTCAAAGAAACTACGGTTTTCAAGAAGTAAACCTAATAATTCTTCCGCATCTTCTGTTGAAAAAGGTCTTATGTAAATATTTTCAGCGTTAAGCATAAAATCTTCCTTTCCTTCTAAAAACTGCGATACCCCGTATCGAAGTATCGCAGCTTATACATTCTATTATACTAAAAACGCTCCAAGGGCTACCATTGCCTTTTTAAGCGCCTGCTCATAGGCTTTATCTTTACCAACCACAGCACGAAAATCTTTAACATCACGTACTGTTGACCGTCCTTCTATCTCGTAGCCATTATTAAAAATAAGCAGACAGATGGTTGATTTATCGCTCATCCGGTGAAACTTTTTCTCGACGATCATTTCCTCCAATTTTTCGAGCTTATCGTCCTTAATCGAATGTGTCCGGGAATATGGGATTACGATATGATCATAAATGTGGTGATTCTTACAGGTTACAAACAGAATATTTTCGCCTTTATGCTCTACGTGATTGATTTCTCCACATTTTGGGCAAATACTATCTATGAACATAATTTTCGCTCTCCCCTTAAATAATTTTTTTCCACGATAAAATCGTTTTTGGCTAGCCTGCTGTGTTCTTTTATATATTTCAATTTCATAAAAAAAATACCTTCCAACATGGGAAGGCACGCTAAATTTAATCTTATTTTAATGTTTTCTAATTTAAATTTTAAAATAGTAATAGCGGAATTCCTCATCCAGCTTAAAGCCTAGTTTTTCCCAAAATTCCCATGCCTTCTGATTAATATGTTCGACCGAAAGTTCAATCCCTTTCGACTTAGTTAATGTGCTAAATTCCTTCACTTTGGCAAAAAGCTGCTTCCCCACTCCTTGTTGGCGATAAGCTTCAGTAATGAAAAAATCATTTAGCAGCCATACACGCTGTAGGGATAAGGAAGAAAAAACGGGATAAAGCTGCGCAAACCCAATGACCTCACCCTCCCTCTCTACGATAAAGATGACGGATTCCAAGTGTTCAAATCTTTCAAACAGAAAATTTTCAACTTTCATCGGATTTCTTTGCTGGTTAAAATACTCACGATAAGAATCAAAGATTGGAACTATTTTATTCAAATCCTGTATAGTGGCTTGTCTAATAATTAGGTTATCATTCATTGCTGAATCCTCTTTTCATTCCCCACCTTTAACAATTCAGAGGCAAACTCTTTAATATCACCAGCCAATACACCGCCATGTCCGGTGCACATAGCAATGGAGTCAAATGGTTGAATCGACTTTAAACCCTCAAGAAACGCTGGCAGATGTTCCTTCGAAACTCCTCCATCCTTCAAATAGTCTAACCATGCTTCTCGAAGCTCTTTTCCCTCCGAGACTAAACCATCTGCTGATAATGGATCTCCGAAAAAGCAAAGAAAATCGCCAGTGAACAAAACTTTTGATGGTATGTGATAAAAAATGACGGATCCAGGAGTATGGCAGCCAACTAGATGGCACTCAAAATCACGGAAAATGCCTTGGTCAGGCAATTCATAATGGAATTGTTCAGGCTCAGAATACTCAATCATATCTTTTTCATTATGGTGGATAAACTTTTTTGCATTCGTAAAAAGCGTGGCCGCCTGCACATGATCTTCATGCCCATGGGTTGCTATGAAAAGGGACACATCTTCAACTGATTTACCGATGCTATGTAATGCTTCTTCAATATATTTGGCGTGCTGTAATTTCCCAGAATCAATAACCGTTACATCATGGTCTTCGACTATAAAGTAGCAGTTATTATATGAGTTCCAGCTCGAATCCCACACGGCTAACACAAAAACGTTTTTCGTAACATTTTCAAAAATACAATTCATCTAATATCCCCCTAAAATCTCTATTCTGTATTAATTCGCTTTCAAAGATACTCTCCCCTGCAATAAATAAAATCTAGCCATGTGGCTAGATTTTATTTTTTACATCTTCTCTTATTGATTCAATCATTTGGTCTGATAAATTGGCTGGCAGCGAGGTACCCTCCTTAAAAACCCAGGCATTAACGATTTCAAGATCTTCCTTTTTAAAAGTAATGCTGTAAACTTGATTCTCATATGTAATTTCCGCGGTGACAAATTCCTCATTGTAAAAATCATCATCAATAATCATATTGGTTATTTCATAAGGCTTCACGGTTAATCTCCTTTTATCTTTTATGAATATAGGGTTAGCCTTATATGATTGATTATTCACTTGGTTTTGACAATATCCTTATTCTTGCGGTTCCTGACTTCTTCCATCTTGGCATAAAAACTTTCCTCTGCATCGATTCCGAAAAAATTGTAAAGCTTGAGCATATAAGCTAGGCAATCGGCTAACTCTTTCCCCAAATCTTCTTTAATCTGTTCCTTTGCCAGTTCAAAAGCCTTTTCTTCCGGTAATCCTTCTTTGACGTATGAAGCAGTCATGTTAAATGCCTTCCTGAGTTCTTCTGCTACTTCTGCAACTTCCGTTGTCAAAAGCATATAATTATTTAGAAGAGAAGCCCTGCTTTTTTCAAAGTTCTCCTCGCTAATATCCCATCCCATTTCTTTTTGGTACCGTTTTGAGAAAGTTTGAATATCCTTCATACAAAAATCCCCCCTCCTGATTTCATCATTAACTTTATTTAATCAGACGATGGACTAGTATTTCAAATTCCTTGGATACATATTTAGACTAAATTTGGATAGTTTATAGGATGGAGGATGGTGACTATGAAAAAGGAAAATAAGCTGCAAAATACAAGTCAGACTAATACCAAAAGTAATCAAAGTCAGGCAGGCCAGACTGTAAATCAAAATGACAATATCAAAGATTATAACAGAGCATGGGAAGATGACCGTCTTTAATACCGGCATCTTCCCTTTATTTGTTTCCTCGCGGCCACGGTACAATAATCCTTATTTACATAAGCTTTTGTGTTAAAAGCCATAATAAAAGCAAAAAAGGGGGTAATTTCATGAAAAAGATTCTAATTAGTTTTATTGTCTTAACGGCCCTTTTCTCTGAAAGTGTGAACCCGCTCATTTCTTCCAATAGAGCTGCTGCACAACATAAACCCATTCCTCCTTATGCAAAATGGGGTGTTATGGCAATGGAGAAAACCCATGAGAGGTATCCAAACGCAAATATCGTTGATTATCTTCATATTGGAAGAGTTACCGGTACAAAGACCTCAACCGAAAAATTCAAATTATGGTTAAAAGAAAATACAAAGGAATTCGGTGTATTCATAGATATTGAATTTAATAATGAAACACAGAAGGTCATTAAAATAACATTCAGGGAGTCATCAAGATAAAATGCTTAAGAAATTTTCTTTAAAGACAAACCAACGTGATCAAATGATTGAAGTTACGCAGCAAGTTCAAGATTTAATAAAGGAAATGAACATCCAAGAAGGTGCCGTGGTTGTTTATTGCCCTCATACAACTGCTGGAATAACGATTAATGAAAACGCCGATCCCGATGTGAAAAGCGACATGATTCGCCGCTTCGACGAAGTGTATCCCTGGAATCATAAACTCGATTGCCATATGGAAGGCAATACCGCTGCACATATGAAAGCCAGTACGGTAGGGTCATCGCAACATGTCATTGTAACAGATGGACGTTTGCTCTTAGGGACGTGGCAAGGAATATATTTCTGTGAGTTTGATGGACCCCGAAATCGGACCTTTTATGTGAAGGTTCACTAAAATAAACTCATTCGCTCCAATCCTCCAGATTCCACAAACGTCCTATTCGCAAATAGAAAAATTTTCAAAAAATAGTAGTTGATCCCCTCATTCTGTTATATAATATAATTAATTAAATTAATCTGTTATATAATAATCGGAATGAGGGATAAGGATATGAATAAAACAGACTCAATAGCTCGGAGAATACTAGGTTGGAAGTTAAATAGATGGGACCGATGGTATGATTATGAAAAGAATCTATTCATTCATGATTCTGAATTTCAACCAGAACATAACCTTGAGCATGCAATGATCATTGTAGAAAAACTGGGGATGTTTGGGTACACCTATACAACAAATGGTCATTCAGAGGTCAGCTTTAATGACGTCCATGCAACTGGCGACACTTTATCACAAGCAATTACAAATGCTGCCTACTCCATCATTGAAAAACACTCATCAGTTGACAGCTCAAGTTTATGGCAACAAATGTGCTAAAGACTCAAATACAATTATCACAAATAAAAAAGAACCTGGAATCTCCAAGTTCTTTTTTATTGTTAAAGATGCCTTAAAAATCTCTCAGGATTATTTAAAAAATCTTTTGTGATTCTGACATGCTCGACATCCTCATAATTAACCTGCTGGATTATTAGAGGAAGATTAAATGGGTACTCATCTTCTTCAATTTCACTTGTTAAAAAAACTGATTTTAGATGCACCGATTCTACTCGTTACTCCCTTTATCCTTAGGAAGCGCCTGATAAGTTGCGTTGTTCTTAAGGACAGCAAGAATGTTTTGAACCAGCTTACTCATTTCTTTCCCGTCCTTACTCTTATCACACTCTGACCATTCAAAATGTCGACTATCATCATTGATCCAAACCTTCAATTCATAACTTACGTATGGCTTCATATTACATTTCGTCGACAGCTTCTTTTCTTCAAGATAATTAGAAAATATCATTAATTTATAGATTTTGTTCATTTCCGCTTTTGAAAATTGAAAATCTTTTACAGCAACCATTTCACCATTCTGCAAATCCTTGATTAGCTCTTGGTCTTTTGTATTGATTTCGTTTTTCTTTCCCACACCGTACTTTAAATCGAAAGCAAAATTATCTTGTTTATCTACATCATGGGAGATGGTTAATAAGTCACTAAAATTCGGACACTCATCGAGAATATATTTTGTTTCTGTTTCCGACTCTTTCTTTTGAATGCTTTTACAGACATCTGTACGTACCTCGCCACCACCAAACTTGTCTTCCGTACTATCATATTTGACTGATATCTTGGAGCCATCGTAGGACAAATCCTGAAAAATGGGGTCCCCTTCAATGGTATATTGGGTCAGGCGGATCTTATCCTGCTTATCATTTTTGACATTTTCAACAAAAAGATCTAATCTCTCAATATTTTGCATACTGCCATGGATTGAAACCACTTCATTATTAGCTGGTTTTAAATTTATGCCTGGTTTATCTTCCGTCTTGACCTGGCAGCCCGAGATAATGAAAGTAATGAAGGCAAGCAAGATTGTCCGTTTCAACACAATTAATCACATCCAATGACTAGATTTTATTTCTGATAATAAATTCTTGGATGCAAGCAATCACTTCATTTGCCGCATTAATCGTGGCAGTAATATCTCCAGCGATTTCTAAACTATGGTCAGCTTTAGGAATCACCACGGTGTTCACAAGCTCGTTATTTTTCAAAGAAGCAATTTTCTCCTCGATATAGTGATGATCACCATCACCTATAACACAAAGAGACGTACGCTCCGTATTCATTATGGCATGGTAAACAGTATCCACTTTTAACAAAGGTGTTAACCAGATCCCAAACGCATTTGGAAAGAGATTTTTCTGCGTCCATTCCATCGCCATCGGAATCGTCCCGATAGATTTACTCAACAGAAACGCTTGTTCATAGTGGGTGTCCCTCAGAACTTCCTCGATAACAGCCTTAACATCTTCATACATCCAACGCTCTTGTTCCGCTTCATGGAGCTTTTTAAAGTGCTCATTTTTTGCAAAGGTATAATTGATATGGAGAACATCCACGTTATTGTTTAAACACATACTTGTTGCATAATAAAATATCGGTCTGTCAGTTGAATATCCCAGCCCTGGAAACATGATACAAATGTTTTTACTAGTTTGTTCATGCCGAATCCATGTAAAGGGAATGGTTGAATGTTCGTTTCTCACCACTTGGTCTGCACTAATTTGATACATGCCATTCACCTCTTATTCATTTGGTCCGAAAACACGGCTCCGGATGTCAGGTGCCTCGCCCTTTTCCAGTCGTTTCTCTAAGGTGGACCTCATGCCTGGGGCAAGCAATTCACATTGAGTCAGTTCACGCATTTCTGCAAAATTTTGTTCCTTCCCGTGAAGGATTTGATTGCATTTCGCTATCGTCCATTGAGGAAATGGACGGTCAATTAAGGTAAAAGTTTGCCCTGCCTCTACTAGACCCTCTTTTATAACGCGAAAATACCAGCCGGTTTTTCCTGTGTTTTGCATGAGGAGAGCAAGGTTTTTTATTTTAAAACGGCGGGCCGGCTTCCAGCACGGCTGTCTTGGCTGCGAGACTTGGACAACAGCCTCGCCAATTTGAAAGGTATCGCCAATCGCAATCGTTTCTTCATTAATAGTTGCCATAAGGAAATTTTCACCCATACCGCCTGGTAATACTTGCGTAAAGCCCAGTTCTTTTTGCCAATATGTATAATTTTCTAATGAATAACCTAACACAGCCTTTTCTGGTCCCCCATGGTGCTCTTGGTCTCCTTGTCCGTCCCCCGTTAGATTTGTTGTCCCAACTCTAATTGGTCCTTCTACAGGCTCTTTAAAAATTGCACTTGTCCACTCACGGTCCATAGGGTTCGCTGCCTCTTTGTTTCCGACCGTTTTTGGAAAACCTACAAAAACTGATTTTAAGAGAATGCCCACTGTCAGTTCCCCCTTAGATTTACTTTTTCAAAATGTTCAACCGTTGGAAATGGTTCATAAAAATGGTGCAATAGCTTTTTCCATTCCTGATATTCTTCTGATTGCCTGAATCCAACCGTATGATCCTCTAAAGTTTCCCACTTTACCAACAGCAGGTATTTTCCGTCTGCTTCGATGCAACGCTGTAATTCGTGAGATTGGTAGCCATTCATGGATGAAATAATGGTTGAGGCCTTTCGAAACACTTCTTCAAATTCTTGTTCCATCCCCTGTTTAACCTGCAGCATAGCTGCTTCTAATATCATTTTCTCTCCCCCTATATATGATAAATTTTGGTAATTTAAGTCTATCATACGCAGCACCTTAATTGGAAACCAACAACTAGGTATTTTTAAGGTTATTCTTGATATAATGGTATATTCAAGGAGTGATTTTTTTGAAATTAATAAAATACCTTTTGATATTTGCACTTTTTATTGGTGTTGGGGTCGGGGCATGGCTTTATTACCCACAATATCAAATCCATAAAATGAAAAAACAAACCGTTGAAGCTAGCAAGGATGATTCGGCTGTTTCTTATTTAGATTATTTTCGGGATTCTAACTCTGACCAAATAAATCATCTTGCGCTTGGTGATTCTATCATCCGCGGAGTGGGAGCTGAGGAGAATGAAAATCTCGTTTCGCAATTCTCTAGCAAGCTGGAAAAGCAAATTCATAAACCAATTGTCTTTCAAAATGAAGGTATAAATGGAATTACAAGCGAGGAACTAGTTGCACTTGTTCAAGAAGGCCGGTTTGATGAAGAAATCAAAAAGGCTAACATCGTGACGATCAATGTTGGCGGAAATGACGTTCTTAGGATGGCAAAGGGGAAAAACTTCCAAAACGTCTTCCAATCGGTTAGTCAATTAGAAACTTCCTTTTCAATAAATTTGTCTGGCATTGCTGATAGAATTAACATGTTAAATCCTGATGCTACGATCGTCTTTTTAGAATTGTATAATCCATTGTCTCCTGATAACGATATGTATTCTTTGGCGGACAAATTGCTTCCAAAATGGAATCTACAAATTTATCAGGTTGCTAATCATTATTCTTCATCAATGGTGGTTGAAACGACTCAGGTTATTAACGGGGAAAAGCTGCAAAATTTATCACCTGATGGGGTTCATCCGAATTCGGATGGTTATATGGCCATATCGGAGCTTATGATTGATCAGTTTAAGCATCAATATCGAAAAGAACCCGTATAAAACCGAAGGAAAAGCTCCTTTGGTTTTTTTAATATTCTTACATCACGAATTGGAGCATATATTGTATTACATTGCATTCACCTGCTTTATAACGGAAAGGATAAAAGGTGGGTTTCATCATGAAATGCAAAATACATCGGTGTAATTGTCGAAAGGTATGGTCGGTTCAAAATAGAAAGACAAAAACCATTGCTAATACCTTACTTTTGAATGGGGAATGGTTTGCAGAATTAAAGCCTGAGAGAAAGTGTAACCCAAAAGGATTTGTGATATCCAATAAAATCCAAGATATCATTTTCAACCCTGATTATGAACTAGTAAATCAATTTCACAAGGTTGCAAAACTAATTTACAACAAAGAAATTGTGGATTTTAATATTTTAAAAGGGAAATATTTATACTTTGCAGAGGATGGCTCCTGTTATATATTAAAAAAAATTGGCTGCCGGCTTAGCCGGCAACCCGAAACAGCCACTTAGGCTGTTTTTTTATTTTCCAATAAACTCCTGTGTCCAGTAATTTCCTTGTGACACATAACCTACACCAATATAGTTGTAGTTTGGACTTAAAATATTTTTTCGGTGTCCTTCACTATTCATCCAGGCATTCACAACTTCTTCTGGAGTCCGCTGACCCATAGCAATGTTTTCACCTGCATAATGGTAGGAAATACCGTATTTCTTCATCATATCAAATGGTGAACCGTAAGTTGGGCTTGTATGGCTGAAGTAGCCATTTGCAGACATATCACGAGATTTTTCATGTGCCATTTTGCTAAGTGTTACATCCACCTTAAGCGCAGGCAGACCATTTTTTGCTCGTTCTTGGTTGGTAAGATCGACTACTTTTTGTTCATATGCACTTAAGGTGCTGGTTGTTTGGGTTGTGGCTGGTGGTGTTGTCTGCTGTTGTACTGGTTTCGGTGCCGGAGTCTGGGTAGACTGCTGAGTTTGCACCGTTTGATTGCTTGGTGCATGAACCGGCTGTTTTTGAGTTAATGTGATTCCAAAGTTGGCAAGATATTTTTCTATTACGCTATTAATCTCGTTCAAATTGTAGCCGTGAAAAACATATACCGGCTCTTGTGTAGTCGAGGTATTTGATGCAGCATGTGCCTTATTTAGTACTGGATTGGCTAAAGCTAAAGCCGCTGCTGCAGCCACAGTAAGAATTGCTTTTTTCTTAAACATGATAAAATCCTCCTGTTATGAAAAATTGCCTTTCATTAGCAAACTCATCATAACATGCGATTTTTGTAATATTTTAGGGAGGATTTTACAGGTATTCCCCACAAACTGTTTCTTAAGCTTATTTTAATATTTACTCTATTAATTATTTGAAAAACTTCCAGAAATTATAATAAAAATGAAGGTTGACAGACTTCAATATGGCGGGTTTTTATGACAAACATTTCAGAAAAATATCTCTGCTTACAACAAGGTGACTGTGATAGTTTGTTTCATTGACCGTGACGAGAAAAATGAGCCTTTATGGGCAATGAAACCACCGTTCATTTACCGTAAAGACAAAAAAGACGCTCCTTCGGGCAATGAAACCACCGTTCAATTACCGTAAAGATGAAAATGGAGCTTTTTCGGGCAATGAAATCACAGTTCATTTACCGTAAAGACGAAAATGGCGCTCCTTCGGGCAAGGGAACGGCTGTGAAGATTTGTGTATTTTTTATCTTCGACGGTATTTTTAAAGTGGAGGAGCATACATTTGCCCATCGTGTCAGCTATATAAGTATTCCATAAAGTAGCAAGCTCAGAGGCTGTAAGACGCGGTTGGCCATGGGTACTCATTCATTCATTCATTCATCCCTCCCCCTTTTTTGAATAAATTTCCCTTACTAACCTACTTTTATAAATAGAAAAATAATCCTAATAAAAAGAACACTTCCGAAAGCGGAAGTGTTCTTTTCAATATATTATGCTACATTCTCTATTCTATCATCATGAAGTTTATGCCCTTCCCATTTGGTAATGACAATGGCAGCGAGGGAGTTTCCGACAATATTGACACACGTACGTGCCATATCCAAAATCCGGTCAATTCCCGCGATAAACGCCAGTCCCTCAACTGGTATTCCTACACTGCCCAGTGTGGCAAGGAGGACGACAAACGATACGCCTGGAACTCCAGCGATCCCTTTTGAAGTTAACATTAATACAAGAACCAATGTGATTTGATGACCGATGCTCATATGGATACCATACATTTGCGCAATGAACAAAGCAGCAATTGCTTGATATAAAGTTGACCCATCAAGATTAAAAGAATATCCAGTGGGAATTACAAACGAAGTAATGGCCTTTGGACATCCGATTTTCTCCATTTTTTCCATGATCTTCGGAAGTACGGTTTCAGAACTTGCTGTAGAGTATCCAAGAATAAGTTCGTCTTTTAAGTAACGAATGAGCTTAAAAATATTGTAACCTGCAATTTTTGCTGTTAGCCCCAGAACAACTAAGATAAAGAAAATCATAGCTCCATAAACCACGAGTACCAGTTTACCTAATGGAATTAATGAAGAAATTCCAAACTTTGAAACCGTAACGCCAATTAATGCAAAAACACCAAGAGGTGCCAGTTTCATGATTTGATTGGTCACATAGAACATCGCATCGGCTGTTCCTCTAAAGAAATTGAGGATTGGAACCCCTTTTTCTCCGATAGCAGCCACTCCTATTCCGAACATCACGGAAAAGAAAATGATAGCAAGCATGTCCCCATTTGCTAATGACTGAATAATATTGGTCGGCACAATATTGATAAAAGTATCAGCCATCGAATGTGTCTCAGTTTGTTCAGCAGTTTGAACATAAGTATTTATATCGGTTTTTGTTAAGTGTGAACGATCTACACCAGACCCGGGCTGGAATATATTCCCTGCAAGAAGTCCGACTATAATGGCGACTGTCGTAATGATTTCGAAATAAAGCAGCGTCTTTCCGCCAAGCTTTCCCAAAGATTTCATATCCCCAGCGCCAGCAACCCCGACGATAAGGCTGGAAACCACGATTGGAACAACAATCATTTTAATTAATCGGATAAAAATCGTTCCTATTGGCTGAAGCCAAGTTGCAACATTCTCATTCCCATAAAAAATTGCTCCGACAATAATACCAAGCGCCAGACCAATGAATATTTGCCAAGCTAAACTAATTCTCTTCAATTTAAATCCTCCTCTTCAACAGCTAAATTGTTAGTTATTTTTTACTATATAAAAATTAATATGTAGAGAGATATTTCCTCTTCTTTACATTCAAAATAACTATATATACCACAGATAACGCTTACTTAATAACCGTTTGATTTTTTACAATCATTTTTTCAGAATAACATTAAATTCATTATTGAAAAAGAGCCATTTTTACCATTACTTTCTTTTATGGTCGATTCATTGGACATTCAAGCATAAACGCTCAACAATGGAATAACAGGGAAACTGTTCAAACAAAGCTAAAATTGACAGGAAGTCAATTTGAATCGCTGTTAATATACACTCAAGGAGTGAGCGATATGGGCTGGGTCGAATCATTGCAAAGGGCAATTAATTATATTGAAGAAAATTTATTAGAAACAATTTCAATTGAAAGCATTGCTAAACAGGCGAATGTCTCAGAATTTCACTTTCAGCGTACTTTTGCTATCTTAACCGATATTACAGTAGGAGACTATATACGCCGTCGACGGTTAACACTTGCTGCACAGGAGCTTTCTCATTCTAGCAGCAAGATCATTGATATCGCCCTTAAATATGGCTACGACACTCCTGAGGCTTTTGCTAAAGCCTTTCGCCGGCAGCATGGCATCACACCAAGTCAGGCAAGAAATTATAGTGGAAAGCTGAAATCTTATAACCGCCTGGCCATCCAGGTGATTCTGAAAGGAGCCGAACCTATGAACTACAAAATTATTGAAAGAGATGGGTTTACAGTAGTCGGAGTCAAGCGGGAGTTTTCCTGCCAAAATGGAGAAAATTTAGAAGGAATCCCGAAAATGTGGGGAGATGTTCATCGAGATGGAACAAATGATTTATTATTTAGTTTGAATCATGGGGAAATTAAAGGTGTTCTCGGGGTATGCGTCGATAAGCGCGGCGGCGAACAGTCCGAATTAATGGATTACTGGATTGCTACTGAATATGCTGGTGACACTCCAGAGAAATTGATGCATCTTGAAATACCTGCTTCCAAATGGGGCGTATTTGAAGTGCACGGGGCCATGCCAGAAGCGATGCAGCAGGCTTGGAAACAAATCTTCTCAGAATGGTTCCCATCCAGCCATTATAAGCATGCTGGAACCCCTGACCTCGAAGTCTATCCTGCTGGAGATCCTTGGAGCCCTAATTATTATTCAGAAATTTGGATACCATTAAAATAAATTGGTGTCAGGCACCATCCGTGGACAAATGTCCACGAGCGGTGCCTGACACCAATGTCACAAACAAATTGGTTGCGCTTCCAAAATAGTGGAACAAAAGCTGAGTATTATTCAGTTTTTATTTTTGTCTATTTTCTATTCTATAATAACTATTCGATATTTTTCTACTCGATTTTTTTAAGGGTTAAAAATGGTAAGATTTTACGGTTGTAGATGCTTTTTTTCAGTTTAATCTGTGTTATAATATTCCCCGGCATAAGTTGAATATAAATTTTACTTAATGCGGGTGGGAGAGGGCAACACGAAAGTGTGTGATTAAAATATGAAGGGAGTTTTCAAACTTAAGCAGAACAAAACAAATTTGAAAAAGGAGGTTATAGCAGGGTTAACATCGTTTTTTTCCATTGTCTACATTATAGCCGTGAATGGAAATATCCTTCAGGATGCCGGAATACCGCTTGAAGCTGGGATTATCGCAACCGTACTTTCATCGCTGATTGGCTGTTTACTGGTGGCCTTTATGGCCAACGCACCATTAATCATCGTCCCTGGAATGGGAATTAATGCCTTATTCACCTATACCATAGTGGGTTCGATGGGGCTGAATTATACGGAAGCATTAGGAGCAGTTGTTATATCTGGAATAATCTTTGTGATTGTGGCCTTTACGAAACTATCAGCCTTGTTATCAAAAGCGATACCGTCTTCATTAAAGGAATCAATTACTGTTGGAATAGGCTTATTTATTGCCTTTATCGGCTTACAAAAAAGCGGGATTATTGTTGGTAACCCCACTAACTTTGTGGCCATGGGGAACTTATCTGCACCGATGGTTTTAGCCTCGATCATTAATCTGATTATCACGTTATTTTTATTTTTGAAAAAAGTACCGGGGAACTTCTTAATCAGTATTATTTTGGGGACGATTGTATCCTACTTTTTTGGGCTCGTACATTTTTCGGCAATCGATACGAGTTTTATTTCCTTCGATGACTATAAGAATGTCTTATTAAGCGCAGACTTTGGAAACATGGCCACCATTCCGTTTTGGACAGCTGCCTTTTCGCTGGTTTTGGTGCTCGTTTTTGAAAATATCGGTCTGCTTCATTCACAGGTGAACGGAATGCTGGAAGCACCGGAAAAGAATGAGAAATCACTTAAAGCCATTTCTATTTCTACAATTGTTTGTGGATTATTAGGCACAAGTCCATCTGTTTCGACGGTTGAAACAGCGGCGGGAATCACGGCTGGCGGAAGAACGGGGTTAACCTCTGTTGTAACAGGTTTACTCATTTTATCATCACTTTTCTTCATGCCTTTTATCAAACTCGTACCTAGTTCGGCAATCGCACCAATCCTCATCATCATCGGAGGATTGATGCTAACCAATATCGTAAATATCGATTTTACAGACTTTACCGAAGCATTCCCGGCATTTCTTGTGATAATCATGATTCCGTTAACCTACAGTATTGTCGATGGAATTGCATTCGGATTTATCGCTTACCCGCTGGTTAAGCTTTTTACAAACAAACAAAAGCAGCTATCTCTCTCGATTTATATTATTTCGATGCTGTTTTTGACCAATTTCCTGCTGCACACAGTTTGATTAAGCGCAAAAAGGAGCCGTTTGGCTCCTTTTTGCTATTTTTGTGCTTGTATTTCAAAGTGCTGGCTTTCGGTTTCAAAAGGATTTTCTTCAATTTCGAATCCAAGATCTTTAATGAGCTGGTAATCTTCTTTTGCCGCTTGGCCATCGGTTGTCAGATAATCTCCGACGAAGATGGAGTTCGCAATAAACAGCCCCAAGTTCTGTAAGGAGCGTAAATTGTATTCCCGTCCACCAGAAATGCGAATTTCTTTAGTTGGATTCACAAATCGGAAAAGTGCGAGGATTTTTAGGCAGCGCATTGGCGTTAAATCATCCAAATCCTCTAGCTTTGTTCCTTTTATCGGATGGAGAAAATTAACCGGGATGGAATCTGCATCAAGCTCTTTGAGTGCAAACGCCATTTCGACAATATCATCATCTGTTTCACCCATTCCGCAAATAACGCCAGAGCATGGAGAAATCCCTGCTTTTTTCAAGTTTTCAATCGTATGAACCCGGTCATCATAATCATGGGTCGTCGTAATATTGGAATGATGATTGGCACTTGTATTTATGTTGTGGTTAAAGCGGTCGACACCTGCCGCTTTCAGCTTTACGGCCTGATCTTCAGTCACCAGCCCCAAACAAGCGCATATTTTAATTTGCTCTACCTCTTGTTTGATTTGTTCGACAGCTGTTATCACTGTATCGACTTCATTGTTAGTGGGTCTTCTGCCGCTCATGACAATACAATATGTACCGATTTTGTTCTTTTTCGCTTCTTTTGCCCCTTCGACAATCGTTTGTTTGCTGATTAACGTATAGCGGTCAATCTCCGTTTTTGCTTTAATTGATTGGGAACAGTAGCCGCAATCCTCCGGGCAGAGCCCGCTTTTTGCATTAATAATCAAATTCAGCTTTACTTTTTTTCCATAAAAATGTCTGCGAATCTCATAGGCAGCATGGACAAGTGCTAAGACCTCATCATCATTGGCCTCCAAAATCTCCTTTGCCTCTTCTTTCGTTAGTGAATATCCTTCGATTACTCTCCGTGCAAGTTTTACCCACTCCACATGATCACCTCGTTTTATTTGTTAACCATTTTTCATTTTTAGTTTACATATAAAATTATAAAACATTAAATCTGCTAATCAAGTATTTTGGTAATAATTTCTGTTTTTTGTTAACCAAATAAAAAAAGTAGTTGACATAAATTTATCGATGCTTTTAAAATCATTAATATACAAATAAAAAAGTGGGGATGGATTATG
Source organism: Neobacillus sp. NRS-1170 (assembly GCF_050468025.1). Lineage (NCBI taxonomy): Bacteria > Bacillati > Bacillota > Bacilli > Caryophanales > Bacillaceae > Neobacillus > Neobacillus sp. NRS-1170. The sequence goes on from NZ_JBITPF010000011.1 coordinate 18,781, forward strand.
AAAATTTTAGATATTACATACGTTGCACTTCTCGCGGCATTTATGGGAGTACTGGGCTTTGTTCCGCCAATTATGCTCTCATTTACACCTGTTCCGATCACTATACAAACATTAGGTGTACTTCTTGCCGGCGGTGTTTTAGGGCCAAGGCTCGGCGCGTTAAGCATGACTGTATTTTTATTGGTTGTTGCAGCTGGAGCACCACTACTATCCGGAGGACGCGGAGGAATTGGCGTTTTTGTTGGACCAAGTGCAGGCTACCTATTCGCTTATCCTTTAGCCGCTTTTTGTGTGGGCTATTTAATCACTCGATTTAGCAAATTGAAATTGCGAAATATATTAATTGTCAATTTAACGGTAGGTATTTTCCTGCTTTACCTCATCGGTATCCCAGTTCAAGCTTTTGTAATGGATATTCCAATTGAAAAAGCAATCTTAACAAGCATGGCCTATATTCCTGGAGATATCCTAAAAGCTATACTTGCTTCTTATTTAGTTTATAGACTGGTAAAATCTCCTGCTATAAAACGCAACTTGCATAAAAATGTAGAGACACTTTAATGTGTCTTCTTTTTTTGGGATGGTTTTCCGCTGATTGAGTGGTGTTATCCGATGATTAGAGTGCGCTTTCCGACAATTGGTTTGCTTTTCGCTGATTGGTGTACGCTATCCGATAATTGGAGCATGCTATCCGCCAATTGGCTCTGCTTATCCGCTGATTGGAGCACGCTATCCGACAATTGATCTGCTTTTCGCTGATTGGTGTACGCTATCCGACAATTAGTTGCGCTTATCCGCTGATTGGAACATGCTATCCGACAATTGATTTGCTTTTCGCTGATTGGAGCACGCTATCCGACAATTGGCTCCGCCTATCCGCCAATTGGAACACCCTATCCGATAATAAAGTTACACAAACCTGTTTCTAAACTTGTGTTAGTATGTAAAAAGAGGTGATAAATATGGCATCCATTACGGAATCATACATAAACCATGCTCAATCTTACCCTGAAAAAATCGCCATTCAAACTAACAATAAAAAAATAAGCTATCAAACCTGGCACGAAATGGTGTACAAAACGGCTAACTGGCTGGATTCTCTTAATCTTGACCATCGAACAATCGGAATCTTACTTCCTAACGGAATCCCCTTCCTGCAGCTATTTGCTGGGGCAGCCACTGCCGGCTGGACCTCCGTTCTCTTTGATTTGAAATGGACCGAAACAGAATTGAAACAACGTCTAGCATTAGCCCAGCCATCTATTCTTATCACAACAGGTGAGCTTTTTTCAAAAGTCCAGAGCCTCCCTGTAAAGATAGTCATATGGGAGGAAGTCCTTTCAGCAGTCAATAACACTTCCTCAAGCAGAGCCATTGAGATAGACGGAAAGACCCCGTTTTATATGGGATTTACTTCAGGGACAACCGGGAATCCGAAAGCCTTCATTCGTGCCCATGACTCATGGGTGGCAAGCTTCGATTGCAGCCGATATGATTTTCAACTTCATGAAAATGATCATGTAATCGTGCCTGGGGCATTGATCCATTCCCATTTCCTATATGGCGCCATCAGCACCTTATTTATAGGAGGAACAGTCTATCTTCTCGAGAAATTTTCTTCGAGTATGTCCTTAGCATTAATGGAATCACAGCCAATTACAGCCGTCTATGTCGTACCAACCATGGTCGCTGCCTTTTTAAAGGAAGAGCGTCGCATCGAGAAACACATTAAATTCCTCTCCTCTGGAGCAAAATGGGAGGAGAACTCCAAGCAGCGAATCCGGCAGATGTTCCCGTCTCTCTCCATGTACGAATTTTATGGAGCAAGCGAGTTAAGCTTTGTCACCGTATTAAACGATAACGACCGAAAACCAGGATCGGTCGGCAAGCCCTGTCATAATGTCCAAATCCAAATTCGCCGTTCGAACATGGAAGCCGCTAAACCAAACGAACCAGGGAAAATTTTTGTAAAAAGTAACATGCTTTTTATTGGGTATCTCCAAACGGAGGGGAATTCCGGTCATCAACGCATTCGTCCGATCCAGGACGAAAATGGCTGGATTACTGTTGACGATATGGGGTATCTAGATGAGGACGGCTACTTGTACATTTCGGGCCGTGAAAAAAATATGATTTTATACGGAGCGATTAATATTTTTCCAGAAGAAATTGAAAAGGTAATTGGTTTGCATCCTTCTGTCGAGGAAGTCGCGGTCATCGGCATCCAAGACTCTTATTGGGGACAAATTGCCGTCGCTGCCGTTAAAGGTTCCGCAACAATTATGGACTTAAAAAAATTATGCAAGCAGCATTTATCATCCTATAAAATCCCGCGGAAATGGTTTTTCATCGAAGAAATGCCGCATACAACCAGCGGAAAAATTGCCCGTCCGGAAGTGAAGGAATTAATAGAAAGCGTGGTGACGAATCATTAAAAGAGCAGTCATTGTCCGTGCTAAACGAACACCGGTTGGAAAAAAGAATGGGATGCTGCATCGCCTCGAGCCGCAGGAATTGGCCTCTCCTGTTCTCAGCCATTTAGCTGCCGGACTTGGTGAAAATGTAGATGACGTGATATTAGGAAATGTAACGGGGCCTGGAGGCAATATCGGCCGCTTATCTGCACTGGAAGCAGGTCTTCCTCTTTCCATTCCAGGTTTGATGCTGGACCGGCAATGCAGTGCAGGGCTTGAAGCCATCCGCCTAGCCTGTTATTTCATTCAAGGCGGGGCAGGATCGTGCTATATCGCTGGAGGTGTCGAAAGCTCCAGTACCTCCCATTATGAACAACGTGCCCGCTTTTCTCCTGACAGCATTGGAGATCCCGACATGCTGGAGGCAGCGGAAATGGTCGCCCAAAAATATGGAATTTCGAAAGAGCTCCAGGATGAATATGCATTTCTAAGCTATGAACGTAGCTGGGAATCGTTTGAGAGAGGAATTTTTACAGATGAAATAGTCCACATTGAACAATGGACCAATGATGAAGCGTTTTTTAAAAAGAGGAATATGGGAGTTTTGCTTAGGAGAGCGAAGCCGATTATTGAGAATGGTACCGTTACAGCGGCCAACAGCTGTGGAATTAATGACGGGGCTGCTGCAGTGCTGGTAATGGACGAGGAAACTGCTCGTACTCGCTGCTTTCTGCCAGTTCTTCGCTTTGTTGACAGCCAGGTTGCAGGTGTCCATCCCTTTTATCCAGGGGCGGCGCCTATACCAGCAATCCAGACCTTATTAAAAAGGAATGGGCTCACTGTCGAAGATATTGATTTGTTTGAAATCAATGAAGCTTTTGCTTCAAAAATTGTCGCCTGTGCACAAGAACTCTCCATTCCCTTTGAAAAATTGAATGTGAGCGGCGGTTCGTTAACGGTCGGCCACCCCTACGGCGCCTCTGGTGCCATTTTGGTCACTAGGCTTTTCTATGAAGTTCAAAGAAGACATGGAGTAAGATATGTTCTCGCTGCAATTGGAAGCGGGGGTGGAATAGGTGTTGCCATGTTATTTGAAACGGTTTAGGAAAATGGTTTTTGGAATACAACACGAATGATGATAGTAGGTTCATTGCCCGTGATGAGGAAAATAGTACTCTCACGGGCAATGAAACGTCCTTTCATTTACCGTAATAACAATATAAGCTCTCCCTCGGGCAATGAAACGCCTTTTCATTTACCGTAATAACATTATAAGCTCTCTCCCGGGTAATGAAACGCCTTTTCATTTACCGTAATAACAATATAAGCTCTCCCTCGGGTAATGAAACGCCTTTTCATTTACCGTAATAACAATATAAGCTCTCCCTCGGGCAATGAACTGCCTTTTCATTTACCGTAATTGCAAAATACACACTCCTCCGGTAAATGAAAGTCCTTTAAAGCACAACATGTTCCTCTCTAGTTTGCCGTTCCAGCCAGCCAATAAGGTCCTCCAAAAACTGTTCCCGTCCCAAGTCATCAAATGGACGATGCCGCATTGCTGGATATTCAAATTTCTGTTTGTTCTGGGAAGCGACAGAGTCAAAGAATTGTTTCAGCTTATCGGGAGGAGTTATTTCATCCTCCAGCCCAAACTGCAGCAAAAAAGGCAGCTTTATAGAGCTTGCTTCTTTTGTTAGGCGTTCTACTGACAGCATTAACCCCCGTCCCAAGCCAGGTGTTACCGTATCATGACGCAATTCGTCAGAGTTAAGTTTGTCGATCATTTCAGGATCCCGGGTTAACCGCTTAATATCCCCAGGTTTTTCAATACTAAAATCGGGTTTAAGCTTACCCATTAGAGAAATCAGCAGCTTTTCCGATCTGGTCGCTTCGTAGGAAATCGCCGGAGCAATAGTAATAATTCCAGCAAGATCGGTACCATGATCTAATAAATAATCAAGTGTTACAACTCCGCCAAGGCTATGGCCAACCATAAACAACGGCAGATTAGGAAATTCGGAAACTACCATTCTGCGAAATTTATCTAAATCAACTTTATATTCATCCCATGTCCGAATAAAGCCCCTCTTACCCGAACTTTTCCCATGGCCTCGCTGATCATAGGCATAAACGATATAATCATTTTTAACCAATCTAGTACTTAAGTTTTCCAGACCTCCACTATGGTCACCATGTCCATGTACTAAAATCAGGGCTGCTTTTGGGATCGACTTCGGCTTCATAACCCGATAATATAGCTCCACTCCATTATGGCCATTAAAAGTCCCTTCTATCATCAAATGATTCTCTCCTTTTTTATAAAAAAATCCATACCTGTCCATTACAAACCAAGTAGTTATGCATATGATGTACTACCTCGTGATAAAGGAGGTGGATTCCATATGTCTGGACATATCTCAAGTTTTGCTTTAATCGTTGTGCTTTTCATCCTTTTAATTATTGTGGGAACATCATTCGTGTACTAATTTAAAAAAAGGATTCGTACACAAAAGCAGCGGGAAGCGTGAATACCACGCTTCTTTTATTTAACAACCACAACTTTTTGAATAATTGGATGCAAAAGATAGCCCATCCCCACCCCGAGCACATTTAAAATAAAATCGTCAATATCCATACTACCCCGCTTTGTAAAGTATTGCGCCGCTTCAATCAGCAAAATAGAAAGAATAGGAAAGAAAATTAATTTCACCTGCGAAGGACGTTTGTTTAGTAAGTACGCTGCAACACCGTAAGGAACGAATAACAATATATTCGCGGTAATATTGTAGAAGGCAACTAGGAAATTTGCATCTCCTGAAAAAAATCCTAGGATTGTTCTAAAAGGCATCAAGTTAACTTGGTTATACTCCTGATTCGAGGGCCGGAAAAATAACAATATGAATAAGCCCAAGCTATACATACACATGACAGACTTGATAAGAAGATTAGGAACTACTATTGTCCCTTTTCCTATTAAATAAACTAAGAAAAACACAAGCAATGTCACGCAGGACCATACAACCACTAATACAACAGGGTGAAGATAGGCCAAGAGTCTTAACCAAACCGGCAATAAAACCAAAAAGAGAATCTGAGATATTCCTATCGATAACCATAGCAACCGGTTTTTCATTTTTGGAAAACCCTATTCATAGTAATGGATTAATCGGTTTAATAATTGATTCAATGATATAAAGTTATACCCAAGTGAGCAGGCTAAACTAGTATCGACTGACCATGAACCAGGCAAATTGTATGGTGATGGGTCCCCATCCTTTTGTAAAATGGCCTTTGATGAAGTCATGTCTTCAATTAACCTTACCAATTCTCTTAAACTTATATCCTCGCTGGATCCAGGGTTAATGCCTCCATGGAAATCAGACTTAGCCATACTGAATAAAAACTTTGCCGCTTCTTCTGAATCTATGAAACTATAGCGCAAATCAGGATTTTCGATGAACATCGCTTTTCCATCTTTGACATGGTCCACATGGAATTTTAAACGATTGGTATAATCATCTTTTCCGATAATAATCGGAAAGCGGACGGCTGCAACGGGAACTTCTGCATTTTGAAAAAGAACGGCTTCGGCAGCCCGCTTTGCTTCCTGGTAACCTACATAACCGATATACTCGCCTCTAGTTTTTAACACTGGGTTAAACTCTAGGGGATTAAAGTTTTCTTCCTTATGTAAGGTCCCAAAATCATAAACTGCCTGGCTGGATGTAAATACGTATTTTCGTATTTTCCCAGATAATGCTTGAAGCGTATCGAAGGCCTCTTGGGAAGAATAGCATGTTTGATCTAAGACAACATCCCATTTCTTGCCTTGAAAAGCTTTATGTAAAGAACCGGCATCCTCGCGGCTGATTTTCAATCTCGATACTTGATCACCAAAGGAATCAGGAGTCTTCCCCCTTGTCGCGATGGTTACTTCAATTCCTTCATCTAACATTAATTGGACTAATCTTTTCCCGACAAACTGTGTTCCCCCAAGAATTAACGCAGATTTCACAAAAAATCTCCCCCTGCTTATTTTTCAGCGATAGCTCCTTAAAGTGTTCTCATGCCCTAATTATAGCAGTGTTGGGAGAGGAATCGAAAATCAAAAACAAAAAGAGACATTACACTGAAGAATGTCCCAAGTTCCCATTATCTTTTCTTTCATTTAATATGTCCTTAATAATTTCCATATGAAAGGCGGCCCATGCTTTTTCACGAAAATGAAGAATGACACTGGCAGCAACAGCAAAAATATAAAGGAAACTGAAGACAATCCATAGCAAACTGCCATCATGAAAAAGAAATTCCGATAATTGCTTTGAGAATAAAAGCATTAACCATGGGACTGAGGAAACAAGGATAGGAATAAAACCGGAACCATTCTTTTCTTTTGTCATCCGGTAAAAAATTAATTTTAATGTACTGCTATCAAGCGCCTTGTATAGCTTTTGAATTTCTTCTATTTCAATAAGTTCCTTCATGTCATTGACAGAATGCCCATAATCCATTGTTTTTTTCAAGCGAAGAAAAACTTTATGCGCATCCCCTCTTAATGAAAACATATTTTTTCCCTGCCTCAAAAAATAAAATCTTTAGCACCCAATTATATTTCCCCTATTCGAATTCAAATAAACGAAAAAGAACCTTGAAACGAAATCAAGGTTCTTAAAAGGAAATGCTTAACTTGATAATTTTTCTGTCATCAATCCTTGTGATGCCTTTTCGGATTTCTTTGGCCTTACTGCCAGCCAAACCAGCCCGCCGAACACAAGAAGAATCAAACCACAAACCTGGAAGGAATGGTGGAATCCTACCGCTGGATTGGATGAATGTTGAACAAGATAACCTGTTACATATGGTCCAACAATCCCGCCTAAGGAAGTCAATGCCATAAACCAACCTTGAATTTTACCTTGATGCTTTTTGGAAACTAACTCAACCAAAATGGCTGGTCCAAGCACTAAGGTAATACATCCAAAGGTTAATCCCAAAGATAGTAACGCGATCGCCATGATGTTCGAGCTTGTAAAGGTTCCTAAAGTGTAGCAAACTGCACCTGCCAGCATTACTGGCCCTAAAACAAATACCCGCCCCTTGACCACACTTTTCGTTTTATGAAAAAGCCAGTCCGAAACCGAAGAAAAAACAATCTGCGAAATGGTAATCATAATCCACGGTAAAGAAACAACAATCTTTAATGTTTCCGGACTTAATTTTCGAACATTCTGAAGGTAATTCGGCAGCCAGTTAAGTCCAATCGTGAATGACCAATAAGTAGCAAATCCACATAAAGCAATTAGAATAAAATTTTTCGAGAACAACACGGAAGTAAATTTTGACTCAGGAAAAGCTTCTGTCACTACAACATTCCCTTTTGAGTCAGATGCTCCCACAGGTGAAACCGCTTTCTCTTTTGCCAGCCATAACCACATGACAATCCAGATTGCACCGACAATTCCCGTTGCAATAAAGGCAGAGCGCCATCCATAGTTTAAGATTAGGTGCATTAATATCGGAGCCGATATCGCAACGCCAAGAGGACCGCCGATAGATACCAATGTTAAACCGATACCGAGTTTTTCCTTTGGCAGCCACTTAGATGCAGCCGTCATCGCTAACGAATAGGAAGGGCCTTCCCCTGCCCCTAAAATGATTCTCGTAATCAATAAGTAAGTAAAGCTTGAAACAAATACAGTGGAAAACTGAACAAGGGCCCAAATGGCTGCCATCCCGGCGATTACTTTTCGGGTTCCAATCTTATCGGCAAGCGCTCCAACGAGAACAGCGGAAAGAGAATAAAGTAAAAAGAATACACTGCCGACAACGCCCCATTGCTCGGGATTCAGTCCTAATTCCTTCATAATTGGGACAGAGGCAAAGCCGATAATCGCCTTGTCGGCATTACTGATGACCGTCAATAAGAATAAAAGTAAAATAATGACCCACGCTTTTTTCGTGATTTTCGCACTATTGGCTTTCTTTTGATCCATATAAGGACCTCCTTTATTTAAATGTAACTTCCACTTTTCCTAAACCGGTAAAACCGGCAGTGAACCGATCTCCTTTTTCAGCCACAATAGCTGCTGATAATGCACCGGATAGAATTACTTCGCCGGCTTTTAAAATAACATTATATTCTGATAACTTATTCGCCAGCCAGGCGACACACGTGGCCGGGTGCCCTAATACGTCAGAGCCATAGCCTGTATTCATCAATTCTCCATTTCGGAAAAGTTTCATTTCGACTTGGGTTAAATCCATATCTGCTACCGAAATCTTTTCATCCCCTAAAACGTAGAGACCGCAGGAAGCATTGTCCGCAATCGTGTCCTGCAATTTAATTCTCCAGTCCACGATGCGGCTGTCGACAATTTCTAAGGCAGGTACAATATAGTCTGTTGCCTCTAACACATCCTCCAGCGTGACGGATGGACCTTGCAAATCTTTCCGAAGGACGAAAGCAATTTCCGCTTCTACTTTTGGCTGAAAAAGCTCATTTAGTGCAATAATGCCATTATTCGGCACTTCCATCCGATCCAATAGATGTCCATAATCCGGCTGATCTACGCCTAACAGCTTCTGCATCGCAAATGAAGTTAGGCCAATTTTTTTGCCGACTATCTGCTGTCCATCCTGGACTTTCTGATCTATCGCTTTGATCTGGACATGGTAGGCCTCATCAACAGTCATATCCGGATACAAATCCGTAAGCGGCGAGACCATTTTCTTTTCAGCATCTGCCTGTAGCAAATGCTTATATGCTTGATCTACTCGAGATGCTACATGGTTAGTCATTGAAAAACCTCTCTCTATAAAAATATACAAAAAGAGCACTATTCAAAGATTCAGTAAATATAAAAGCTAATTGAATCAATTAAATAGTGCTTTTTCATTAACTGCGAGATATGCAGTTAGGATGTTAGAACAAAGTTGGTCAGCCTTATTTATTCGTTACAAGATTTGCTTCTTCCTTATTGTTCGCGCGATTCTTTAAAAGGAAGTCCGATAAAATACTGTTAAACTCTTCTGGTTTTTCCCATTGCGGCCAGTGCCCGGCATCTTTGATGACAACTAATTCGCTATTTGGAATCATATCCTGTATTGGTTTAGCTTCCTCAACGGTTGAAGTCGGATCGTGGTCTGTCCAAGCCAATAAAGTAGGAACATTGATTTTGCCGCACCATGATGGGTCCCAGGTGTATTGCTTTCTTACTTCGATATCCTGCAAGCAGACGATATGGTGTACTGCTTCTTGGTATGACGGCTGGGTGTATATTTTATAGCGGGTTTCGATTAATTCTTCTGTAACTTGGCTCTTGTCATACATTAACCACTCAAGCCGCGTTTTTACATTTTCATAGTTTGCTTCAAGAACGGCTTTTAATGTCGAATCTTTTAATCTTTGCATCACTTCAGGCTTGTTGTTCACATTTCCAGGAGTATTCAAAACCATCGCTTTCACATATTTCGGATGCTCAGCTGCAAACCAAGCGGCCACCCAGCCTCCTAATGACTCCCCAGAAAGATAGACTTGCTTTAATTCCAGCGCCTGAATCACCCATAATAAATGATCACTATAATAGTCAATTCCATACTGACGATCTGGTTTGTCAGTGAAGCCATGTCCTACCATATCAATGTTGATAACGCGGAAATGTTCACTCAGACCCTTCATATTTCTAGCATAAGCCTCGATATGCCCCCCAGTGCCATGAAGTAAAATCAGAGGTTCACCAGTGCCTGCTTCCATTACTCTTGTTTTGATTCCATTGGCATCTAAATAATAGAGTTTATATTCAACATCCGCTAAATCTGTCCAAATTGTCATTCCAAATCGCTCCTTATTAAATACTCACTTCATATTCTGACGATTTACTAAACTTTTGATTTACTGGCTGCGAGAACTGAACAATTGCCATGCCTGTCACCCATTCCGGAATCGGCTCATAACAGGCCACGTCCGCTTCAAACCCTTGCAGCACCCCGAGAAGGACCAGCCAGTTGCGGATTTCCTGCCCGCCATTTCCTAGATGCTCTTCAATAAATGCAGCACTCCAGTTTCGTAAAGCGGAATAATCCTTTTCTGTCACTAAACGTAAAAATTCTCGGTCAATTTGCTCATTAACTGGACCTGATTTAATACGGGTTACATTGGTTTCCCGTAATTTTAAATATTCATCCAGCTGGTCTATTTCCTGGCGGCCATTCTTTAAAACATTAATCAAAAATTGATCTTGTGGTTTTTCACTCTCAATCTTTGGAATCGGCACCCAATGAGATAATCCGCCGGAAGCGACAATCGCAACCTTTTTATCGGAATCCCATGATTCGATCGCACCACGGATAACTTCTCCCAGTTGGAAACAGCGATCCATAGTCGGCAGCGGCGGCGCGGAGGTATTCACAGCGATAGGAACAACAGGTATTTTAAGATCAGGATTTAAAAAGTAGATCCCTTGTGTATGACCATGGTCCACCTTCATTTTTAATGTGAAGGCAAAATCGACATTTTTCTCTAAACTAGTATGGAGAATATGTTTGGCAAGTTCTTGCTGTACAGGAATCTTATATTTCGGCAGCTGCCAGTCACCCCAGCCTTCGCATTCCCCAATGCCAATCGTAAAGGACGGCATATGGTCGTAGAAATAACTATTAAAATGGTCATCGGAAACCAATACAATCACATCAGCACCAACATTTTTCACCCACGTCTTCATTTCTGATGCTGTCTGAATAAAACGCTGTCCTTTTTCACCGGCGCCAGCTTCATTGGTCATGATCATTGGGCTGTGAGACATGGCTACACCTGCAATAATTTCAGCCATTTTTTCCACTTCCTTTCATAAATTTACGAGATTAATCGTTTCTCCTCTTCCCGAATACGACGGTGCCACACAATGGAAAGGATGCCCTTCAAAAATAAGGGGATCTCTTTTTCACAATGAAGGGAAGGGCCTTCCGTGACGATTATTTCAGTTTTGATAGAGCTATGTTCATTTTTCAGTGTTACAAAATAGCGACCTGGAGCAGGAAGAGTATGGTAGGGCTGGAGCTTTAGTAAAATCCCGTCCCACTCACATTTCACTTCATAAGGCTGACCAAGAAAATCAGGCAGCTCCTCTACATTCCCCGTTAAGAGCCGCTCTCGAATGCAGGTGGAACTGATTTTCTCCCCGCGGCACTCTACCTTTGCTACTTTTGTGACTTTAATGCGTCCGCCGGAATCTTCCTGAAGCCGATCCATATGTCCGGCTCCACGGCAGCCATAGGAAAAATCAAAACCCGCAACCGCATGGACTACACCGAAATCAACTAAATATTTGGCAACAAACTGCTCTGGTGATAGAGCAGCAAACGGTTTATCAAATTCCACAATATAAAAGGTATCGACACCCAATTCCCGGAGCCGCTCCTCTTTTTCCGCAAGCGGCATTAAGTATTGAATTTGTTTTTTACCGTTTGATATCACCGTTTTCGGATGAGGAAAGAAACTCATAACAGCTAATGGAACCTGTTTTTCTCTCGCTTTTTGCAACGCTGTTTTGATGACAGTACAATGGCCATGATGGAGACCGTCAAAACACCCAAGCGCCATGACATTTGGCGTCGCCTTTTTCTGCCAGTCAGCCAAATTTTCCCGGTTCAAGTAAATGGTTTTCATTTCAGTCTCCTTTCATGTCCTTTAGATTATGACTGTTTCTAGTTTTTCTAATGAGCGGTACTTTCCACTGTAAAAAATTAGAGGTTCTGCATCTGAAAGATGAATGTCGGTTACTTTGCCAATGAATAAGGTATGATCTCCTTCGACATGTTCAGCTGAGACTTCACAGGCCACTTGGGCAACAGATCCAGGTATAACCGGCTTGCCATCCAGCCGTTCAAATGCTACTTCACGATGTTCCTTCAATTGGCCGGCAAAAATCATTGAATGCTCCTGCTGGTCGGCTGCTAAAATATTGACGGTGAAAATTTTGCTTTCTTTAATCTTGTTCAGGATCTTTGCTTTTTCACCGATTGAAATAACGATTAGTTTTGGATCAAGCGACACAGACATGAAAGCATTCGCTGTCATCCCGTGGATTTCACCCTCCAGCTCTGTTGCAATAACAGTTACGCCTGTTGCAAATTTCCCCATTGCTTGACGAAATTGACGATCATCCATTCTTTTTACCTCCTAAATTATGAACTTAACCTCTTACCCCTGAATCAAATCCAAATAATTCCTTTCCGTAAGCAGCAACAGAATCTTCGTACAAAGAAGTCTTATGCGTAGCAACCGCCATAATATCTCGTAAGAACAATTCCATTGGTCCGCCTTTATACAGAGCGCCGCCACCAAGGGTTAATAGAGCTCTGACAGCGATATCCACACAAATCTTTATGGCTTTTGTCCGAATGGCAAAGAATTCTCCCGGCTGTGTCACACAGCCATCTTTTTCATAGTTTTCTAGCAGATTGATATATTTATCGATTAAAGCTTCCGCTGCATGAAATTCCGTAGTCATTTCTGCTAAAACCCGCTGGCTGCGAGGTGATTCGCTTTCCCTTACACCATCCATTAAGCGAACGCGCTTTTCGGTAAGCACTTTAAATTCCTTAAGAATTCGCTCTGCACCGCCAAGTGCCATGGCAGCAAAGCCAAAATAAAAAGAAGGGAAGAATGGTACATGATAAAATGGGTAATCCTTGTCATAATTTTCTAATGGAGGTCTTCTTGTCAGTTCCGCTTCATCCAAACGCAAAATTCGCTCCATTGGAACATAAACATTATCAGCAATTACTTGATTACTTCCAGAACCTCTGAGTCCAAATGTATCCCAATTGTTTACCACTTCAACCTCTGAAACCTTCAGCATCGGCAAACAGTAAACAGGTTTTGGATTATCTGGGAATTGGATCATGACGCCAACGCCAACCCAGTCACTGAAATTGACGCCGCTTACAAAACTCCACTTGCCGCTGATCCGGTAACCGTCGCCATCTTTTTCTGCTTTTCCTAGGGCTGCAAAGATATCGCAGATTAAGCCGCCTTGATTAATAATTTCATCTGCCCCTTTTTCCGGAAGAAAAGATGGCAGCATATTGTGCAGTGGATAAAGATACGTCAGCCAGGCAGCTGAAATATTATAATTCGCAACCTTTCGGACAATCTTCGCAAACGTTTTCAAATCTACCTGTGGTCCGCCATATTTTTTTGGAAGCATGATCCTCGAAATTTGTGTTTCCTTGATAAGGTTTACGACATTTTCAGAAATGGTCGCATTTTTTTCCGCTTCTAATGCTTCTTGTTCCGCCAATATTCCAACTTTTTCAGCACCAGCCAATAACTCTTCAACGGTTACATCTCTGTCTTGTACTGCATAGTTTCCCATAATTACACCTCTTTCGATTGCTGTTCATTTTTGTTGGGAATCAAATTATCTTGGCACCGCTTACATTAACTACATTTCCCACGTGTTTATGTTGTTTAATTCCTATATCAATAGTGTAGTGAATTTACAATTTTCAGACTAGAGCAAAAACTGTTCATGATTTTTCTATTAATAGTCATTTTTTGTTCAATTGGATAAAAAATAGACCAGCCGGTTGATAACCGGTTGGTCTAAAAATCGGATTCTATTCAATATCAAATTCCCCTAAAGCGATTAACGATTTCAGTATCAGTAATAGCTGGTGGGCTTCATCCGGGTCGCGCAAATCTTTCTCAAGCATTCTTTCTATCTTATTAATCCGGTGCCGCAAACCGCTCATAGACAAGGCGAGATCATTCATGGTTTGCTCCAGCTTCCCGCCATTTAACAAGAAATTATATAATGTTTTAAGGAGTTCGATTGTTTTTAAATCCTTTGTATTATATAAAGGACCAAGCTCTTGTTCTGCCAGCAATCTTATGCCGCTGATATTTTGGGAATTAAGCAGCACGCCCACAATTCCTAACGATCGGAATGGCACCACTTTTTTTCTATTGGCAAGCCTCAAAGCCATGGTTGCTTCTTCATAATGTTTTGAAACCTTTTTAATATCATCACCAAGATTGCTAATTCCAAATTTGAAATCACCTTTGGGGTATTTTTTCATCAAATGGCAATGAAATTCTTTCATTACCTTTTCGATCGTACTATTTTTCACGGTTTCCTTCGTGATAAAAAATAGAATGTTTCCATCCCTCTGCCCTATTAATAAATTATGTTTTTTATTATTAAAATAGCGAAACGTCGTTTCAAATATTTGTTCTTGGAAAAGGAATTCTTCCTCTATTGAACTTTGACTTTTCTTATATTCCATCACAGCAAAATAAAAAGGCTGTCCCAGGTCAAGTCCCGTATAGTTGCCTCTTTTGATGATTTCACTTTCCGACAGCTTGCCATCTATGATTTGTTCTAAGAAGTTCCCTTTCATTCTTTCAAATGACTCAAATTTTGTCTTTTCATTTAAGAGAACCAGGGAAGCAGCATTGGCCAAACGGTCGAGAAGCAGATAATCTTCCTCATGCTGCTCTCTTTGTGTGTTTTCAAAAATAAACGAACAATGGCCTAATACTTCCTTTTGGACAAGAATAGGAGTAATAAGACGTTCTTGGGCATCGGTCTTGATTGTTTTTCTACGAAACTTAGACGCCTTTTCCTTTGGGGCATATTCTTCTAAATATTGCTCCAAATCTGCTTTTAGTTCAAGATATCTTTCTTCAGATACTCCCGAACAGGCAATGGTCTGAAGGTCGGTTCCTTCAATAATAATCGGAATTTGGACCATGCCGAATACCTTATCAACAATGGTTTGCAAATTGCTTCCATTAATAATTGCTTCTGTTAATTTTTGCTGAAAATTAGCCAGTCTTGTAACAACTGTTTTCTGCTCCAACAGCTGATCGTAGGTATATTCCAGTTCTTTTACAATCGGAGTTTCATTGTAATAATGAAGGTCCTCTTCATTATCCGCTTCCCATTCTATTTGACGCTTAATGATCCAGCGGCACTCAGCATCTCCTTTTCCCACACAGTTTACTTCTTTCGCCAGCAGTCTTTCCCCAAATACGGTTGACATAAAGCCGCTGGCATAGCCAACGAGTGTATGGCAGACCTGGATCTTTGAGATTCCTAATTGTTTAATATGCTCTTCTGCCTCATAGGAATCAACCCACGTTCCGGTTGAAAAGAATGATTTTATTTTACCCTGATCATCTAGTTCAAAGGTGCAGTCATGCTGGCTCCCCCTAATATGTCCATTCTCGGTATGCAGGATGGGGCCAAATTTGATCAAGGCTTCCAACGATGTTTCGGTTTGCATAGCTTCTTTGGCATCTTTCTCACCCATCTCCCAGCCAAAGTGAAAAAGGAAGCCCTTGATTCTTTCATTTCCAATGTTCTTAACTAACTGCTGCCTAAGGATTCCTAATGCGGATGAGGGTGTGATAATTTTTCGGTCATCCACAGCCAATTCATGACTATGACTCTCTTCAGAAAGTTGAATTCTCATACTGACACCCCCTGTTATCTCAAATTTGGAAGCGTAATCATTTTTGGATAGTACGACAAGCTCTAGCATTAAAATGGTAACATATTTAAGAAGAATATTAATACTAACAAAAAAAGACAGAGGGCCATTCTGGATCTCTCTGTCTTGAAAAGATAATTATTTAGCCCTCCCAGCCAAAACTGTGCGCATAACTTGTTCCGCCGCTTGCTCTAGTAATTCAGCTCCACGATTCATCGCATCCTCAAGCGGCATCGGGCTGTTAATGATGCTGTGCACACTATGGATTCCATGTTGGTAAAGCTGGTCAATGCCTTTTCCAATAGAACCCGCTAGAACAAAGACGGGAATTCCGTGTTTCTTGGCTTCCTCTGCTACCCCCATCGGTGTTTTACCAGAAGCCGTTTGAAAATCGGTTTGGCCTTCGCCCGTAAAAACACACGCAGCTCCGTTTAACTTCTCAGCCAGATTAGTGTACTCGATAACGAGATCGATTCCTCTTTTTGTAGCAGCAGGAAAAAACGCTTGGAAAGCTCCTCCTATACCACCTGCTGCACCGGCACCTGGCCTATCATGCAGGTGTATACCCGTTTTAGCTTCAATCAAATCGGCCCAGTGTGTTAAATTTCGGTCAAGGATTTCAACTATTTCAGGGGTCGCTCCTTTTTGCGGACCAAACACGTGCGAGGCCCCATTTGGCCCGATAAACGGATTTTGAACATCTGTCGCAATTAAAAAGGAGGCTTCGGAAATACGTGAATCAAATTCGCGATCATCGATCACGGATATTCGCGAAAGCTCAGCAGCCCCAAAGCCAATCGGATTTCCCTCTGCATCTAAAAGCTTCATACCCAGTGCCTGAAGCATGCCAATCCCGCCATCGTTAGTAGCACTGCCGCCAATAGCTAAAATAAAATTACGGCAGCCATTGTCTAATGCTTTTTTGATTAATTCTCCTGTTCCGTAAGTGGTCGTCAGCATCGGATTTCGTCTTTCAGGAATGATGAGATTTAATCCGGATGCAGTTGCCATCTCAATGACACATGTTTCCTGGTCCCCAAGAATTCCATATGATGCCTGAACCGGTTCCAGCAATGGCCCTTTCACCACAACCTCAACCATTCGTCCATTGGTTGCTGCCACTAAACTATCCGCTGTGCCTTCTCCTCCATCTGCAACTGGAACTAAAACGGTGTCTGCTTCCGGCAATGCTTTTTTTATGCCTTTTTCAATGGCTCGTGCTGCCTCCGGTGCGGTTAATGACCCTTTAAATGAATCAGGCGCAATGACGATTTTCACGTTAACTCCACCTTCCCCCTACAATTTTCCTTTAAATTTATTATAATTCTCAAACACCTTTCCTTCATCGTTTACAGCAACCAAAAATAACAATCTTTTTATATTGTTTTTTGTGTATAATGAATAAAGATTCTATCAAAGGATGATTTCAATGTTAACTCAGGAGATGGCATCAAATATTGTCGAGCAAACAATGATTCGGCTCAATCGGAATATCAATATTATGAACGATAAGGGCATGATCATCGCTTCAGGAGATCAAAACCGCCTGTATCAACTCCACTTCGGAGCAATGGAAGTGTTGAAGACAGGAAAACCATTAATTATAGACCAAAATAATCAAAGGCATTGGGAAGGTTCACTGCCAGGAATCAATCTGCCGATCAAATTTCAGGAGCGCATTATTGGGGTCATCGGCATCACGGGTGTCCCAGAGGAAATTATGGAGTTTGGCGAACTGGTGAAAATGATTACGGAGATGATGATTCAGCAATCCTTTATCGCGGAGCAGCTCGAATGGAAGCAGAGGCTAAAGGAGCAGGTTTTTGAAGAGTTACTTAAAGATCATATTCAAGAGGAATCAATCAAGCAAAGATTGAATTTGATAGATATAAAAATCGTCCCTCCTTTTCAGGTTGCTGTTATCGAAACAGCTCAAAATCCCTTAAAAAGAAGTGAATTACTGCAATTGCTTGAGGGAATTTTTAATAAGAAGCATGCCCTAATTGGCTTTTTAAATGTGAATCGAATATTTCTGCTTTTTTTGAACCAACCTGAAGCTGCGTTAAAACAAAAACTAATAACCGTTTTAAACCAATTAGGGGCTCATAATATTGCTGTACGAATCGGCCTTGGCTCCACTGTAATGGCTGAAACACAAGTCCGTCATTCCTATCATGAGGCATTAAAGGCTCTCCAGTTCGGCAGCATGGAGCAAAATTTAATTTCCTTTACGGAAATTGAAACGAAAGCTCTTTTGGATAGTCTAGATGAACGGGCTAAAAGGCTCTATCAAAATCGAATCCTTGGAAAACTATCTGATAAACTCATCGAGACATTAGAACACTTTTTCAAATGCAATCAAAATATTGGGGAATGCGCCAAAACCATGTACATCCACCGTAACTCCCTAATTTATAGGTTAAAAAAAATCAGGGAGCTCACAGGTTTGGATCCTCAAAAGCTAAATGATGCCGTTGCTTTGCAGCTTGCAGTTTGGCTTTGGCAGATGAAATAGAAAGACACTATATGCTTTCTGCATAAATATTATTATAATAAGGTAACAAATCATGCGAATTGTGGGGGTGTTCTTTTCATGGGGAATCAATCTCGATTGCCTGGTACTCCAGCGACTCATGCAAAGCCTAGTATTGGAAAGGCGATACTTTGCATGGGGCGGAAATTAATCTAAAAAATCGCCCAGGTAAGTTATATTTCTAATATGTGGCTTTGCACCTTATTTTCTTTCATTTTTCAAAATAAGGGGCTGGCTATCCATGAAATATGTAAATGCAAGCAATATTTTACCTGAACATCTCATTGCGGAAATTCAAAAATATGTACAAGGGGAAACTCTCTACATTCCTAAGCCAGAAACAGCTTATCGAAAATGGGGCAGCTGTTCCGGAGGGAGAAAGTTAATTGATGACCGAAATGCTTCGATTAAGCGAGCCTTTAAAAGCGGACACAGTATTGATCAATTAGCCGAAGAGCATTTCCTTTCTATAGAAACAATTAAGAAAATTGTCTACTCACGTAATAAGCACTGATGTTTCAGTGCTTTTTTATGTATAGATTGCTTCTCAATCATCTTCTACATTTTAATGATTGTCTAATTCTTATAAAATAATCGTAGTGAGGTGGACTGTATGATTGAAAAATTTATTAAAAACGAACAATTCAATTTTATAAAAAAGCAAGTGGCTTTAATCAAGGACAGCAATAAAAAAATTTCCGAACCTACCGTTATTCGTGCCGTAAAGGAACTGGCGAACGCAAAGATCATGGAACTTTTTCCTTTTATAACACAAGAACAAACAGAAATGCTGGACCTATCAAAAAAGATTTCAGATTACGAGTTTGACCAATACATCCAAGAGTTAGCTCAGTATCTGCTCCCATTTCCTCAGCTTACAGAGCAGCAAATAAAAAAGATGTTTCCAAAAGCAAAAAAATTAAAAGTACCTGAGTTATCGAAACTCAACCGTGAACAAGTAACATACTTAAGCTGGACGGACATCAGTACGAACAAAAAGTATATTATATATGAGCTAAATGAGAAGATGGTCGGAATTGAGTGCAAATACACATTATTAAGCAAGGATAATGTTTGTTCGTTCTGTAATCGTTTTGGCCCGGTCGCCTTTATTTCAACCGTAACAAAAGCCAAAAAGGCCAAAAATCCAGATTACTATAAAGCGATTGGAAACTACATCTGCTTTGATAGTTCTGAATGCAACGGAAAAATAACCAACGTGGACTATTTGACGACATTTTTAAAAGAGTCATTAGGGGAACCTTGCTAAAGCTATAGCAAGGTACTTTTTTCGAGATTATTCTTCATAAGGTCAGCAATTTGTTGATTTTGTGGATCTGAAGTGTTCTCTAATTGCTGAATAACTAATGCTTGGCGGTCGACAGAATGATTTTGACTTAATTTCGCTTTGCCCTCTATTCTATCAATCTTAATCTTAAATCCTACGATTCCCTTGCTCATCCCCTCGATGAAATTGGCGTCTACATCCTTTAATTGATAAGAGCTATCGGGCTTTTCATATTTAATAACCATCTCTGCTAACGAGTCGAGAAGTTCCTGGCTATCTTCTACTAATTCCATTTGGCCATATACATGAACCGCAACATAATTCCAGGTTGGGACAGCCTGATTAGACTCGTACCAGGACGGAGAAATATAGCAGTGCGGACCTTGAAAGATAACAAGGATCTTTTGATTTTCGATATCCTTCCACTGACCGTTCGGACGGGCAAAATGACCGTATAATTGCTTACTTTCTTTGTCTAAAATTAACGGCAGATGCGTGGCATAAGGCTCCTCATTATGCTGGGAGATCAGGGTTGCAAAGCTGTTTTTTTCAATAAAGTCATAGATTGTTTCTTCATCTTCGATTTTGAAGTGTTTAGGTATATACATTTATTTCGCTCCATTCTTGGAAATCTAGAAAATGATCATTATTAAGGATTGGAACTGTTTGATAGGCATTGAGGCGGCTGCAATGGATGACATCTTCTTCAAAGCCCCGACCTTTCCTTATCATGGGATTATATTTTGTATTCGATTTTGCTAAAGCGATTTCCTGTCTTTGCAACATACTTTCTAGTAATCTACGTTTTATTATGCATGTGGACAACTTTTAGATTGGAAATGCGAAAACTGGATTCATGGGTTTTTCATGAGAACAAGAATCCCATTCATATTCCAAAAGCTGTCCTCATGGGGCTTCTATGAGGACAACATTCCGCCTTCATATTCCAAAAGCTGTCCTCATTGGGCTTTCATGAGTACAAAAATCTGGAAAGTAAAGCGAAAATTGTCCTCATCTAATTTGTAAAAATGCTATCATAAAAGCAATAATCCCAGCAGAAAGAAGGAATCCAATGAACAAGCAAATACACAGTTCCTTAAAAGTATTGCTAGTTTCTGATTTAGAAAAATCAAAGGCCTTTTACAGGGACATTCTCGGTTGTGAGGTTACCGATTGGTGGGCCATCCGGGATGGATTCACTGGATTGGGTGTGAAGCTGCTTCAAGCAATATCGCCTGAGGACGTTAATCCCAACAGAAAACCAGCTCCTGATATATACTGCTATGTAGAAAATTGGACAGCCCTTGATGAGCTTTATGAGGAGTTCAAGAAGAAAGGTGCCAAAATGGTCGTCGAGCCTTGGATTGACCCCGGATCAGGACCTTGGAAGGAGTTCGCTATTGTTGATCCAGACAACTATTGCTTAGCCTTCGGTGGCACCAACGGAAAATAGTTTTTATAAAGAAAAGCAGAAACATCATGTCATTCTGCTTGTCTTTCACGTTTAAAAGATCGAAAAAAATGGAAGGACAATAAGGGAAAGCGTAAGAAAAAAGACAGCAACGGCCCCCATTTTTTGTTTTTCCTTCCATAAGGTCATGCCAAATCCAAACGTATACATTGCAATAATCAACAAACCGATGCTGATGGCTGTATTCAACCGAATCGCCCGCCTTAATGTTTTTTTGTGGTTTTACCGAAATCAACAATTTCGATATCTGCATTCACTTTTATGTCTGCATTAAGAAACGATTTATTCCAATCAAACTTTTTATATTCTGGAATCGTTCCAAAGTATTTTCGGGAATATAAAGCTAATGGAAATGGCACCCCTTTTAGTTGGGTCTGAGATTTTTTAAACAGGTCATTATTTACCTTTTTGATATGTTTTGCAATCTGTTTTTTGAGAATTTGCTGGTTTTTTTTCTTTGTGTAGTCGACCATTGACGGATTGGACATAATTTCAATTTTCACCGGTACTGTAATAAAAATTTTGGGCTTCGATCCTTTTAAATTCATTTTTACTTTATTGTCTTCTGTTTTCATGATTCGAGCGGCAAATTGTTTCTTTTCATCTGAAAAAGGGTCAGGAATATCTATCAATACATCTTTGATGTTTGTTGTATCATCCAAAATATTGACAATCCGTGTTTCTTGTCCTGTCAGCTTGCCAATCATAACACCCTTCTTAAAGACTGCTGCCCCAATAAATTGTGTATCATCAAGCTCGCCAGTAGCACCGACCTGGCCTGCTATGTACTCATCTTCTCCTTTCACATTAGGATTCTTACCCACTTCAGCGGATGTGTTCATCGCCAAAAAGAGATCGGTTCCTCTTTCAAAGGTTGTGAAAAATCGAAAAAGAGTGGAATCTGGAATGAGTCCATTATCAACCCCATGATCGACCATATATTGAAAATATTTATGTGGTCTTGTTTCCATTTTTGGATGGTTTTTTTTAAAATATACCTTTGCCTTTTCCTTAGAAACTGCGAAGTAACTATTCAGGCGAATTTCCTTATCTTTTAATACATCAGAAATCGTCGTAATAAAGTCTTTTTCTTTTGCAAAGTCCTCTGAAACAACAATGATCTTTAATAGGTCATAACTAATTTTACGAGAGATAATGGCATTAGCCGTCCCTTTCGCTGCAATAAAATCATTAGCATTAAATGAGATAATTTCCCGTGGTTTTTCTGTTGACCCCCCGCCGCCCTGCATACTGCCTACTTCAGGATTGGCAAGCAGCATCGTAACAATGATTTTCCCTTCATGTTGAGAACTGTCAAGACCGAGTCCGATTACATAGGCTTTATCTTCTAATTCTTCTCGATCCCAGCAGCCTGTTAATAAGCAAGCAATGGCTAAAAGCCAGAATGCCTTATACCATTTCCTTGTTGTTGGCATGTTTAAATTCTCCTTTTAACCATGCGGTCAGCCATAAAATAATGGAAATAAACGTAAAGGATGGTCCCACTACATTTGTAATAATAGGTTTAATTACCAAACCAACATCAAAAGGGGTTTCAGGAATGCTTCCTATCAATAAATAAATCGTTGCAAGTGCGGGAATTAAGTATTCATAGTCTTTAATTTTAAATATATGGCAAAACATTTGTACATTAATGTACAAAAATGCTGTGAAACGAATAAATGCCCCCATAATCCAAATGACGAAAAAGAAGATTTCAACATTTGGGAGATAACTTCCTAGAGAAATATAACGGATTTCTGTGTGGAACGGGTAGCCAATTCCGCCTAAGGATGTATCAAACAGGCTGATGAAAACCAGAACAGCAGCAGATATTTGTATACAGACGCAAATATAAGCAACCCAAGTGCCCTTTCGAAAATCTTTGGTTGATTGGAAATTAGGAATTAACATGGCAAACAGAAAAAATTCAAGAAAAATATATAGACTTTTTGAGGCGCCCTTTAATATCTCTAATTTTCCTGGACCCCAAAAAGGAAATATTCCTTGAATATTACTATCTTGAAAACTTAATATTAACGCAATAATCAAGGAAAATACGGCATAGTAAACGACCAGATAAGCGGCAGATCCTATATGCTGAATTCCTTTTTTTGCCCCATATGCACATACAAGCATTAAAATGGAATAAATGATTAGGTTAGGAGTTGTCGTGAAATAAAACGTCCTAATAATGTTTGTATACGTCCGTGTATCAATCGAAATGATTGAGGAGCTGATAATAAAGATAATAAGGCAGACAATCGATCCTATATATTTACCGAGTAATTTTTGAATAATAGTAAATAGGTTCTGATTTTGATACAGCATCATGGTTTTTACTAATAAAAACAGCGGAATAAAAAAGATTCCAGCGGATATCAACGGAATCATCCATCCAGCACTTTGTACCATAGTATACAGAGCAGTTGGTAAATCTCCGGTGGGTTTCATCCCAACCATTAAAATAGCGATCGACACATATTCTCGAATACCTAGTTTTCCAGACTGCTGACTCATATTATTTTTATCCCTTTCTTTGTCTTACCAGATCCTTTGGTTTTAAATATCCTGGACGAAACCTTTCTTTAAATGGAACATGACGGACGATTAAGTCCTTGGACGAAATGGAATGCGGCGTCATCGGTGCAAAGTAAGGAACCCCAAATGATTTTAATGATACTAAATAAAATAGGGAGGCCATAAAAAAAGCAGTGGCACCATAAATGCCCAGAAATCCTGCCGCAAAGATAAACAAGAAGCGGGCTAATCGTATCGCGAAATTCATGCTAATATCACTAATAATAAATGAGCTTAAGCCGCTGAGAGCGATGACGATGATTACAATCGGACTTATGATATTCGCCTGCACTGCTGCTTGTCCCAAAATTAAAGCACCGACAATCCCGATGGTAGGGCCGATTGGGGATGGCACCCGTAATCCCGCTTCTCGTATAAGTTCAAATGCCATTTCCATCATTATGATTTCAATAACTGAGGGAAAAGGAACCCGCTCCCTTGTTCCCGCAATCGCCATTAATAAATCGGGAGGAATCATCCCTACATGATAATTTGTTATGGCAATATAAAGAGAAGAGGTAAAAACGGCGACAAATAAAGCAGCAAACCGCAAAATCCTAATGAAATTTCCATACGGTGTCCGAAGGTAATGATCTTCCGGTGAATGAATTAACGACCAAAAGGTTGCTGGCATGATCAGACAACTGGGTGAATTGGACATTAACAAAATGATGTGACCTTCTTCAATGAATGAGGCTGCCCGGTCTGGACGCTCGGTATATAATATGGTTGGAAATAAAGATCTTGGCCGTTCTTCTAGATGTTGTTCTAAAATACTCAAATCGAGAATCTTATCAGATTCGATGGAGTCTAACCGTTCTTTTATCTTTTGAAGGAGTTCATTATTCACTAAATCTTTTTCATAGACAAGAAACACATCGTTTTTTGAACGTTTTGTAATAATTTTCGTTTCTACAATCAGATTTTCATTTTTTATCTTTTTACGGAGTAAGGCAATATTATCGACCATTTTTTCGTTAAAAGATTCTTTCGCTCCTTTTACAATGACCTCATTATCCGTCTTTTCAATACCGCGGCCGCGTGTTTTCGTTGTTTCAAATACATAACATTGCTGATCTCCATCGACGAAAAGTGCAGTAACACCACCACATATATATTCCGTAATTTCCCCAATGTTAGTAGCTGTCTTTTCCATTGGATACGAAATGATATCTTGAATCTTTCCTGATGGGTGCTGATTTTCAATCAGTTTTTCGACTATGCTATCCTGAATATTTTTTATGTCTACCATTGTACTAATGAAAATAATAAAGGCACGGCGATTTAGCGAACGGATTGTAAACTCGCGAACCTTGACGTCCGTATTTTTAGGGAAACTAAAAATCGATTTAAATATCGCTATATTTTGATCATATTGGCTGCTAATATCCTGCTTTTTTAACTCAATGTCTTGCAAATTGGACTGTTCATGAAATTGTGGTTCTTCGTTGTCTTTTTGGATAAGTGACTTTAAGCTCTTTATTTTCATCAAGAACCACCCCCAATTTTTAAATAGTTTTCCAACTTTAGGAGGCATTATGTATCATCTGCAATCGCTCTACCTTTTACACAGGTCAGACAAATCACGATTTCTTTGAGTTTATTTGTTTAAATGGTCTTCATCTTTATTTAACAGGCCATTCATATTTTATTAACAATCTAGCGATATAGTATATATAGCGGGGATAGCATGCGTGGCTATCACGGTATTTGGCGAAGGAGGAGCCAGTACTTGTATTAAAATGCTCAGTAGACAGCAGCTTCTTTTAACATTAACCTAACAATGAAATTTGAGAGGAATGGAATAATTCACAAAAAAGCTTAGGATGAAATCCTAAGCTTTTTCCATGCTTTTCTTAATTAATTCATAATACAGGGCTGTGGTTGTTTGGACCACTAAGAATACAACGAATGAATACTTCATACTGTAACCATGCTGATAATGTGTAACTCCCATTAGTGTAGACACCTTTTCCATCACTAACCCGACCAGACTCCATCCAAGCACATAAAAGATAAACGTTTTTTTGTTTATTTTAAATCGTTCATAAAAATACACGAAAAAATAACTGAAGGGAGCAAACAAAAAGTAGGTAAGAAGGTCGGCAAGGTCATATTTATTAGAGTCATTGACCTTGTAGAAATCCAGCAGCCCGCCGCCAATCGTAAAGTCAAACAATGTGGAGCTGGCGAATCCCCACACTAAAAATAAAAAGGTAATAGGGCGGGGTAATCTTTTAGGGAAAAGAAAAAAAGCTATATATACTATCACCATCATAATTAGGATATATATCTCATTTTTATCAAAGCTTTCCCACAATATCATTAATACCCCACCTCATTCCGTGACGCTCGTTTAAATAGACGGTAGGCAATAATCGTAAGCAGGTCAAGGAAAATAAAGTAAACAATATCATATCCATAATGCCAATTCTTATAATCCGTAATGTTCAATAGATTAGAGAGGAAGCTAAAAGTAATAAATAAAATAACAGAGCAAATCACAATAATCCCTTTCTTCGTAAGGGTTTGACCCGCTGCCAACAAATTGAATTGGATTAGTATTAAAAATGGGATGATAACACTGCGGTTTAATAAGTATCCTGTATAGCCGAATCCTTCCTTAGTTCGGATGATTAGTTGGAATTCATCGATTACAATCCACGAAAAATTTATACTTGCAATAAGGATGATTAAAAAAATAAACGTGTTTTCTATAAGTGATAGTTTTTTCTGTATAAAGGAAAAAATGAGAATAATTAGCCATGATAGGAAGAAAAAAATGACAAACCCCATAAATACCTCCCCAGATTTTTATAATTAGTTTATCTACAAGGTAGATATTCATACTTAATCACACTGTATTAAAAAAGCAGAATGGATTTTTCATTCTGCTTTTTTATATCTATTCCGTTAAATCAATCGAATATGTTGTAAATCCTCCTGCTGATAATCCTATAATTTTTATATTCGGGTACTGACCAAGGTATTTTTGTGCATTGGGTGAAGAATTAAACACGGGTACCGCTATGCCTTGAAATTTAGTGAACGACCAGTTTTGGTCTGCTGATGGATTAATGGTTTTATGCTCCTGAATATAATTCATGATAATTTGACGATTCTCCTCAGGGGCTTTAAAAACAATCTCACCTTGATTAACACCAGGGAAAGTGGTGCTGGAAGCACGGTAGTTATTGGTCGCAACGATAAACTGTTGATCACTTGCTACTGGCCTTCCCTGAAAAGTTAGATTAACGATTCTATTTGAATCTGCATTGATGACTTTACCGTCGGAATCATACTTTGCGGGCTTGGTCACATCAATTTGGTACTGAACTCCATCAATAACATCAAAATTGAACGTTGGAAAAGCAGGATTAATTAAAGGCTGTTCTCCGGCAATTGAGGGTTTTATTTGATTGAATTGCCCTGCACTCATTTCTAGCCAATCTTTGAGCTGTGCGCCATTTATTAACTTCGCCTGAAGAGTATTCGGATACAAATACAAATCCGTAACATTTTTGATGGCCAAAGTCCCCACCGGAATGTCAGTATAATAATCAGGACCGTTCCGCCCACCTGCTTTAAATGGCGCTGCAGCTGAAAGAACTGGAATACCAGCAAACTTACTATAGTCAGGGTCTTTTAATTTTTCTACTACATATTCGGCTTGCGTAATATTTACAATTTGAACTGAAGGATCATCCTGTACAAGCGCAAAATAGCTAAAAATGGGAGAGGTAGTTTTTCCAACTGGTTGATTCACATATTTAATTGTTGCCTCATGCTCTGGCAAAAAGGCTTTCATTAATTCCTCGTCTGTTTCCACAAAGGATTTACCCGAGGCATCTACAATCGGTCTTAAAGCTGCTTTACTTTCGACGACCTCCCATTTGCCGCGTTGCTTCTGCAATTGAAGATCAATGATTCCTAAGTGGCTTCCGAAAGCTCCCGCCATGACAACCGGTTTCCCATTGATGGTACCTTTTTCAAGGTTCGTATTTGGCAAATCCTTATAAAGAGGTCCAGGAAAGAGGTTATGCTGATGGCCAGTAAAGATCGCATCAATTTCCCTTATTTCCGTTAAATAGTAAGCCGCATTCTCCATTCTAGGCCGATAAGGATCGCCGCTTATCCCTGTATGGGCAAGGGCGACAATGACATCAGCACCCTTCTTTTTCATGATTGAAACATACTTTTTAGCGGATTCAACAATCGACTTCGTCTCAACTTTCCCCTCTAGATTGGCTTTATCCCATTCCATAATTTGCGGGGTCACAAAGCCAATCACCCCTACTTTAATGGTTTGCTTTTTTCCCCTATCATCCATAATCGTTTTATTCAAAATAACATATGGTTCAAAAAAGGGCTCACCCGTTCCTGCCTGATACACATTAGCATTCACAACTGTCATTTTCGCATCGTTCAACGCTTCAGTTAAAAAATCCAACCCATAATTAAATTCATGGTTGCCTACCGTTGCGGCATCGTAGCCCAAAAGATTAAAAGAACGGTAGACAGGATGAACAGTGCCATTCTTTAATCCGTTTACTTTTGCCATATAGTCCCCTAAAGGATTTCCTTGAATCATGTCACCATTATCAAACAACATCGAATTTTTCACTTCATTTCGTGCCTGTTTGATGAGGATCGCAGTTTTCACCAACCCAACCTTATCGTCCATTTTCGTCTGATAATAATCATAGTTTGCTAAAAAAACATGCAAATCGGTCGTTCCAAGCAAGCGTAATGGAAATGTAATTTTGGCAATAGTTATATTCGTGTCCCCCCTTTCAAGTCTTTTTTTAAAACGCATCAGACCAAACATGTATAAGTCCCATTGAATTCGAAAAACCTATCTTGTTAGAGGCGAATATTTATTTTCTATTTGGTTTTGATGGAGGACAGCTATGGAAAATGTATTTGATTATGAAGATATTCAATTAATACCGGCAAAAAGTGTGGTGAATAGTCGTTCTGAGTGCGATACGACTGTGTCATTAGGCGGGCATACCTTTAAGTTACCTGTAGTTCCAGCAAATATGCAGACAATTATAGACGAAAAAATAGCCTATTACTTAGCGGAAAATGGTTATTTTTATATCATGCATCGGTTTGAACCGGAAAAAAGGACAAATTTTATTAAAGAGATGAAATCGCGCGGATTATATTCATCTATTAGTGTCGGTGTCAAGGAAGGTGAGTATCATTTTATCCAGCAATTAGCTGATGAACAGCTCACACCCGAATTCATTACCATTGATATTGCTCACGGTCACTCCAATGCTGTAATTAAGATGATTAAGCATATTAAATCCCTCCTGCCTTCTAGTTTTATAATAGCAGGAAATGTCGGTACTCCAGAAGCAGTAAGAGAATTAGAGTATGCTGGGGCGGATGCTACAAAGGTAGGGATTGGCCCAGGAAAGGTATGTATTACGAAGATTAAAACTGGATTTGGAACTGGGGGCTGGCAATTAGCCGCACTTCGCTGGTGTGCAAAGGCTGCAAGTAAACCAATTATTGCGGATGGAGGAATCCGTACCCATGGTGATATCGCCAAATCCATTCGATTCGGCGCAGCTATGGTGATGATTGGTTCATTATTTGCCGGACATGAAGAATCTCCCGGAGAAACAATTGAAGACGAAAAAGACGGAAAGCTTTATAAAGAATACTTTGGTTCCGCCTCGGAATATCAAAAAGGGGAAAGAAAAAATGTTGAAGGCAAGAGAATTTTAGTAGAGCACAAAGGTTACTTAGCTGATACGCTGAAAGAAATGGAACAAGACCTTCAATCCTCTATTTCCTATGCCGGAGGCAACAAGTTAGAAGCTATCCGTCATGTCGATTATGTCATCGTTAAAAATTCCATCTTTAACGGTGATAGAATCTATTAAAGATTACAATAAAGATGAGTAAGATTCCTTTTTCTTGCTCATCTTTAAATTTGCCTCTCCTAAAAATTACGAGCCACTTCTCCGCTGACACTCTTTTCCTCGCTAAGCTCCGGATGTGCCCTTCTTACCACAGACGGCCTTGCAAGGATAAGAGTCACGGCAACAAACAGGGAAGCCGAGAGAAGGAGAATCCATTGAGCTGGGAAAACATCATACAAAAAGCCGTACAGCACCATTCCTAACGGCATTAAGGCCATTGCCATTGTTTCCACTATGGAAAACACGCGCCCTTTAAAATCATCCTCAATCTGCTTTTGCAGCATCACCTGAATAGGAGTATTTACTGTGATAATCATAGTCCCTAAAGTAAACATGATGACTAAATAATAAACAAAAACCGCGGTGCCAGACATTGAGATGAGGATGGGTAATGCCGCTCCACCCATGATGATTCCCATTCCGATAAAGGCTCGTTTGGCTAAACGAAACGGAAATTTGACTTCTTTTCTGACGGAAAAATAAACGGACAATACTAGCATTCCGATTGCAAATGCCCCTTGGGTAAAGCCAAAATTCCGAGAAGCCATTTTCAATTTCTCAATTAGGATAAAGGAATAGCCGACCTCGTAGGCACCAAAGAGGAAATTAATTAACAGTGCCATCCAGATGATGGTGACGATTAACGAATTCTGTTTCAAATATTGAATTCCAGCCTTCATGCTCTGCCACATCGATTCCTTTGCTTCCCCCTTTACCTCCACCTTCCTGTTGGCAAACAAGGTAAAATTCATCGTTGATTCCAACAAAATGGCAATGATGGATGCGCTCATATACGTAATAAGGAAAACTGGCATGGATACAGCACCATAAAGAAGGCCTCCCACAGCCGGACTGGCAATCGCGGCAAAGGAAATCGACATTTGATTCAACGACATCGCTTTTTGAATTCGTTCCTTATCAACAAGCCCTGTTATCGATGAGGTAAACGCCACTCCCGAAAACATCGAGGTCAGTGACAAAATACAAGAAGTCGTATATACGGCTGCCAAGGATAAACCCGATGTTACGGTTACTGTGAGCAGCCCGGCTATGGCCAAGGTTGTCGCTGCTTGTGAAGTAATGGCGATTATTTTTCGCGAATATTTATCAGTTAAGTAGCCAGCAAAGGGCGCGGCAAGGGTCCGCGGCAATATATTGCAAATAAGATTGGCAGCAAAACTGGTGGCCGAGCCTGTTAGTTGTAAAATATAAAAACTGACGGCAAATGAATATATTTGCGCACCAAAGGAAGAAATCAGCTTGCTTATTGTGAATGTCCAGAGATGATACGTGGCTTTTTTTAGCTTTAAACGGTCCTCCATCATCAAACCCACCTCAAAAAGTTTAATTTAATTAAACAAATCATATCATGGCAGCCACTTTCATTTCAAGAAAAAGTTTAATATAATTAAACTAATTAATGAATATGCCTAGGGAAGTGCTTATTGACATGTTAGGAAAACGAATTCGGGAAATTAGAAAAAGGAAAAAGATGACGCTTGAGGGGCTTGCCGGTGAGGAACTCACAAAAGGAATGCTTAGTTTAATCGAAAATAATAAAGCAAAGCCTTCAATGGAAAGTTTAGCCTATATCGCAAAACGTCTCGGGGTAGATGTTACTGAACTTTTAGAAGAGGTAAGTTCGCTGGAATTAAGAGAAGTGTTAGAAAAAGCGGAGAAGTTATATAATGTTAAGCTTGATAAATCACCTGAGAGGTATCGAAAGGTTGCGACCCTCATCGAACCATATTTAGAGAACCTCTCAAATGGATATGAGTCTGCCCGATTATTGGATATATATAGCCGAGTTCTTTACAATGAAAAAAAAGAGGGCTGGCGGGAGCTTTCCGATCGTGCTGCAATCATGTACGATGAGATGATGCTAACTGCAAAACGGGCTAGTGTTGGCATCTTCCGTGCTATGGTAAAATTCCTAGAGCATGATTATTCTGAATCATTAACCATATTGTTGTCAGAGCGGGCTGAACTTGAAGCAAACCATGCTTACATCGATCCGATGACCCGTGTGGACCTAGACTACAATGAAGCAATTTTGCATTTCGCTGTCGGAGATTCTGATTCTGCAACACGAGTGATGGAAAGTGCGATTGATTTTTCAAAAGAGCACCGTATCTTTTATCGAATTGACGATTTGTATCGTCTTGCTGCGGCACATGGGGAAATGACCCATGATGAGGAGAAAAAACGGCATTTTACTTTGAAGCTAAAGCAATATGGTGAATTTGCTGATGATATGTTTTCTCTAGTCTTTTATGATGTTTTCACGTTAATGTCACTTATCTCTGAACAGAAAGCTTATGCAGAAGCGTTAGTTATCATTGATGATTATTTATCGGACCCGAAATTGGCGGATAACTTTGAAGACTTATTTTTCCTTGAAAAAGGAAAAGCCTATTTTGGCCTAAAACGATATGAAGAAGCCATACCATACCTCGAAAAAGCAAAAACAACGAAATGGGCACATCATCCATTTGATTTGTCGTTAGTATACATTTCCGATGTGTACAAGGCCCTTTGTTATCACGAACTTGGGAACAGAGACAAAGCCCTTCAAATTTCGTTGGAGGCAGTCGAAAATTATCGGCCGCTCCCGGCTTCAAAGTATAAGGATTTTGCTAATGAAACGTATAGAATTATTAAGGAATCCGGGAAAAATTCAGGCTAGAGGAAATTAGGTGCTCTTCCTTTTTACCTCGAGCTGCCTTTTTTCTTGCGTACGGGCATTAGGAGCTCTTCCTAATTACCACGAGAACACTTTTTTCTTGCTTCGGGCATTAGGGTCCTTTCTTAATGATCGGAGACGACCCTTTTTGGTCTTAATTGTCGAACCGATGAAAAATATGAAACAAACACGCTTTTTTATTCGTCTTAGAAAGTGAAATCATTTTTTTTACGAAAGGAATCTAAAGAATTGAAGCGGATAGGAAGTTTATCATTCACATTATTACTCATCATATTCACTATCCTATACGTCATTGTGTTTCATAAGGAATCGATTCCTTTTATAGGATCGGATCAGAAGCAGACAACCCCTTTACCAACTGATCTCCATCCAATTGTAAAAGAACGGAGCAATCAGTTAATCCAGCAGGCTGCCAAAAAAGGAATTGTGCTTGTGATTACGGATGGCTTCCGAAGTGCGGAAGATCAGGATCGGCTTTTTGAAAAAGGCCGTACATCTGAAGGAAATATTGTAACGTATGCTAAAGGCGGAGAGTCCTACCACAATTTTGGGCTGGCTATCGATTTTGCGCTAAAGACTCCTACAGGTAATGTCATTTGGGACATGAATTATGATGGAAATAAAAATGGCGTCGCAGATTGGGACGAGGTGGTTAAAATGGCAAAAACCTTAGGATTCCAATGGGGCGGCGATTGGGCCAAATTTAAAGATTATCCCCATTTAGAAATGGATTTTGGCTTGACAATTGCTGATTTGCAGAATGGAGAAAGACCACCAAACTCATCTATGACAGCAGATGGCGAACAGTGACAGTCACTGTTCGCCTTTTATAATTGCTAAGCCAGCTCCAAAGCAATCTCCATCATATTTGTAAAAGCTACTTGTCTTTCTTCTGGTGTCGTTTGTTCATGACGAATAATATGATCACTTACTGTTAAAATCGTAAGTGCATTAACTCCTGCATAGGCTGCATTCATATAAAGACCGGCCGTCTCCATTTCCACACACAAAATCCCCATCTTACGCCATTTTTCCAATGCGGTTTCATCGGCATTATAAAAAATATCGCTAGAAAGAACATTTCCGACATGGACCGGAAACCCTTTTTGGTCGGCTGACCTTTTCGCTTTTTCCAATAAGGCAAACGAGGCAATATTGGAATATTCACCAGGAAGATTGTATTGGTGAACATAACGGGAATCCGTAGAAGCCCCCATGGCAAAAACGATATCATATAAATTCATATGGTCCTGAATGGCACCGCATGTACCAATCCGAATCAAATTTTTCACACCAAAAACATGAATCAGCTCCCATGAATACAGACTCATGCTCGGCATGCCCATCCCTGTACCCATAACAGATACTTTCTTTCCTTTATACGTTCCGGTAAATCCTAGCATATTACGGACGGAATTGAATTGGACCGCGTTATCTAAATAGGTATCGGAAATAAATTTTGCTCTTAATGGATCCCCTGGCAAGAGAATGGTTTCGGCAATCTCTACTCCATTTGGTTTGATATGCGGGGTTTCTTTATGATTGGCTGTGTTCATCTTTGTTTCGCTCCTTTTTATGACCTAAATAAAAAACGCTTACAAATCTATATATTGTGAAAATTTTTAAGTGGGTATACAAATTGTAGTATTTGTATTATTATTTTAAATAATAAAAATATTGTATACACTTAAATTTAGCTGCTATTACTAGAATAACCATTTTAGCCAATTACTCTTTCAGTCCTGAAGAGTAAGAATCCTCTTCTTTCGCTTAGGAGAGGTTTTTTCAATTAAAACAGATTATACCAAATCCTTCAAGGTATTCCATTTTTTAAAAAAATTTAGTTAGGGGGTTGAGGACAATTGGAAACAGTTGAAAAAAAGCGGTTGTCTACGAAAGGTCTATGTACTGTAGAAGGATGCGGTGAACCTATTAAAGCTCGGCAGTTATGTAATAAGCATTACGTGCGAATGAGAAGAAGAGGGAATACAGATACCATTAGGGTAGAGGCTCACTCGGTTGACCATTGTCTGGCAGTAGATTGTTCCAAACCTTACTTTGCCAATGGTTACTGCGAACATCATAACTACATTTACAAAAAAATAGGCTATCCACATACGCCCAAAGAAATTAAATTATGTGGGGTTGAGGATTGTTTTAATTACCATTTTCTTCGGGGGCTATGTGAAATTCACTACTACGAGTGGGTGTCAAATCTTAAAAAATTTCAGTTTAACCCTATGAAAGAAAAAGAGAAATCAAGTATAGGTAAGTAACAATATTTTAATATTGAAATGTTCCCAATGAAACATATTGGGAACATTTCGCCGATAAACCCCATTTTTACCCGCGCAGTTTTACACGATAATGCCTCATCGATTTCGGGATTCCTTTTAGTTCAAGAATTCCGTTATAGATTAAATGTCTGATTCGATATTCAAAAAAACTATCCGTAACCAATTCATCGAGCTGACCAAGGATTTCACCAATTACTTCACCGGCCCGAATAAACTCTTTGGTTTCCTGTTGTAGATGAAGCTGCTTAATCGTCTTGATGATGAAGCCATCAAAATAATCTTCTGGCACACTTGTTATTCTTCCGTTCTGCCATAACCGAAGGACTTCTTTTGATTGCAACAATTGTTCCCAATCTTTTTGAAACCGGGCTCGCTCTTCATTTGATAACGGTTTAGCGGTTTTGTTTTGGTCAAATAAAACTTTTAACTGTTCCGGATGAAGCCATGCAGTGTGAACCATGGACCTCCCTTCATCTTCACACCATTGTTCGGTCGTATTAATCAGAATCATCTCATTTGGTTTATCCCGTATTAAAAAAAGAATAAAACGAAGCCACGTTTGTTCATCCCCGTTATTGGCTGTCCAAATATATAGTGGAACATCTTCAGGAATATCCTCAATTTCTAAAAGCGTTTTGGAAAAATAATTCTCCAGTTCATAAACTTCCATTTCAAAATTGATATTCTCATTTAGCCACTCATAACGGTAGTCTTGTCCTATTTTACTATCCAACTTCCATAACGGTCCGATTGCAAAGGGTTCCTGAAAGCCAATAACCTTCTTTGGGCGCTCCAAACCATATCTTAATGCTCCTGCTGTAGAGGAGGATGAAACAAGATGCACCGGACCGTTCTCCATCAAATAAATAGCGGCGGGCTTCTTTCGCCGCTGCTTTTGAATCAGTTGATTGATTTTTCCAGCCATAAAACCTATTTGATGCTGTTGAACAAAATAACCTCGGCCTTCCAAAGGTTTCTGTTCCTCATGATAGAATGAATCAAAGTCAGCAGAATTATGGAGTTCGTAGGTTTGCCATTCTCCCCTCTCCGACAATTCTGACGCCGTTAAATAGTCGTCCCCTTCAATTTGATAGACAAAAACAACATTTGGTTCAAAGAAAAAATATATGTATGGATAATGATCTCTATTTTTAATAACATTCATCTCCTCTTAAAAGCTCTTTTCTTTTTTCTACAAAATGGCCACAAATTCCTTTAGATAAACCTTAGTTGATTTTTATGTTGTGCCCTTTCTATAATGGGTAGTAATGAACTTGAAGAGAGGGATTTATATTAATATATTGTGGGATTTCGACGGGACTCTATTTGATACATATCCAGCCCTTGTCGAAGGATTTATTAAATTAAGCCAGCAAGACCTGGACCGAAGTGAAGTGCTGAAATGGTTAAAAATTGATTCCTTAACAGCTTTTAAACACTATGGAATTTCTTTAGAGCTTAGAACAGAATACCAAAAGCTGCATAACTATTACTCGAAAACACACAGTGTTCCATTTGAACACTTAGTGGATGTATTATCGTCCGTTGATAACAATATTATTGTGACTCATCGAGATAAAGAATCTACTATCTATCTCCTTGAAAAATACGATTTAGCCAAATACTTTAAGGAGATCGTATCCGTTGAAGAACAAGGATTCACTAGAAAGCCTCATCAATCTTCCTATGAGTATGTCCTAAAGAGTCATCATATTGATTTGGTTGTGGGCGACCGAGACTTAGATTTAATTCCCGCCAGGCATTTACATATCAAAACTGTTGCCTTTCAAAATCGTAATATTGAAGCAGATTTTCATATCGACAACTATGCCGATTTTATTTCTGAAGTCCTTATCCACTTCAATAAAAAGTCCCTTTGATTTTTTTAACAAGGGGCTTTTAGTTGAAGCTCTCTATTAACCTTGCTGCGGACTTGTCAGGGGAGATGCCTGCTTTGCCATGTCCAACACTTTTTTGGTCTCGGCTTTCCTGTGTGTATAATATAAGGCTGCGCCAGTAAATAAAAACCCGCTAACCAAATTCCCAGCTATGACTGGAATTTGATTCCATACCCACCAATCTGTGAAGGAAACATTAGCACCAAGCATCATCCCCGCTGGAATGACAAACATGTTCACAACTGCATGCTCAAAGCCTTGGGCAAAAAAGATTAAAATCGGCAGCCACATTGCTGCAATTTTGCCAATGACCGACTTGGTAGTCATCGCCATTACCGCTCCCAATGTCACCATCCAATTACATAACATCGCTTTAACAAACACAACAATGAATCCATCAACTCCAAGACTTTTATAGGCAACTGTTTTGACCTGTGATACGGCGATAATTTTCGCTGCAACAGCATTATCGGTCACATGCCCAAACTGTGTGGAGGCAATTGTAAACAGCCAGGCATAAAAAACTCCTCCAATTATATGACCAACAATAACCCAAAACCAATTATTCATCATTTGGCGAACGGTTACCCGTTTGTCCATGACGGCAACCGGAATCAGTGCAAAACTGCCCGTTACTAATTCCAACCCAAGCAGGATAATAAGGACAAAGGCAGCCGGAAAAAGAATCGCTCCTGCGATCCCCATTCCTGTTTGCAATTCTGCCGAATAGGCTAACGTCGTTCCAAACCCAAGAAACGCTCCCGCCAACGCCCCGCGAATCAATAAATCCTTTACCGGCAGTTTGGCTTTCGCTTCCCCTGCCTGAATCATGTTTTCTACCACTTGATTTGGGCTTAGTAATGACATTCTTTCACTCCCCCTTTTTATTCGCCTATAAAAATAAATACTTGGCCATCTCTGACTTCGACTGGATAGGATTGAACACAGCCCACATCTGGTGCTTGCACTCTTCCATCCATTACGCTGATTTTCCAATCATGCAAGGGACAGTAAACAAATTCCCCGCTAACGATTCCTTCCGCCAGTACTCCGCCCTTGTGAGGACAACGATTTTCAATAGCATAAATTTTTCCATTTTCCAATTTAAAAACAGCGATTTCTTTTCGGCCAATCGTAACGGTTTTTCCAAGCTTTTGCGGTAAATCTTCCGCTTTTCCGATCAATATGGGACGTAGTGTTTTTTCCATTTTTCTTTCCCTCCAATAATCCGTTATTTCGTTTCCACCGGGAGTTTCAAAGATTCATAGAGGTCTTTTAACAGTGTTTTGTCCTGAATGGCATTCTTCCAAGGTTCTTGAACAACGGACAATGCTTCGTCCATTCGTATCATTAATTCTTTCACTGTATTTGAATCGGAGAGTACTTCCCGAATATGATCAAGCCCTACACGCTCGACCCAGCCTGAGGTTCTTTCTAAATAATTGGCCGTTTCTCGGTAATATTGGAGGAACGCACTAATCATTTCTTCAAGCTCTTCCCCCGATTTAAATTTAAATAAAAGATCCGCTGAACGAAGATGCGTCCCACCGTTTCCGCCTACATACATTTCCCAAGCCCCATCGACACCGACAACACCAACATCTTTAATTCCACTTTCTGCACAGTTACGCGGACAAGCGGAAACGGCCATCTTGACCTTGTGCGGAGTATTTAGTCCCTCAAATTTCTTTTCCAGACGAATCCCCATTCCAATGGAATCTTGTGTACCAAAGCGGCAGAAGTTTTCACCAACGCAGGTTTTAACCGTTCGAAGTCCTTTGGCATATGCAGAACCGGAGGGCATATCCAGGTCAGCCCACATCTTCGGTAAGTCCTCTTTTCTTACACCAAGTAAGTCAATGCGCTGGCCCCCTGTAACTTTAATCATTCCTACCTTGTATTTATCCGCAACATCGGCAATTTTTCTTAGATCATCTGCGGTCGTCACTCCTCCATACATTCGCGGAACGACCGAATAAGTGCCATCCTTTTGAATATTGGCATGCATCCTTTCATTCACATAGCGAGCTTCTTTCTCATCCTTGTAACTTAGTGGGTAAATCATTCCTAAGTAATAATTTAATGCTGGCTTACATTTCGAGCAGCCATCCGTTCTCCAATCAAGCACATTCATAACCTCACGAATATGAGTCAAACCCTTTTCACGGATTTCCTGCAAAATCTCATCTCTAGACAGGTCGGTACATCCGCAAATGGCTTCCTTCTGGTCTGCCTGATATTGATCACCAAGGGTACATTGTAAGAGATCCGCTACAAGTGATTTACATCCTCCGCAGGAACGTGAAGCATTGGTACAGCCCTTTACTTGGTCTACCGTTGTCAATCCTTTCGTTCGGATGGCTTCCACAATGGCTCCTTTTGTGACTCCATTACAGCCGCAAATGATTTCTCCATCAGCCATTTCAGTGACGACACTTTGCTCATGTCCAGTACTTAAGTCTGTCTCTAAATATTCCTCAATGGCTGATCCCCTTTTAATGAGGCTTAATAGACGATTCCCGTCCTTTGTGTCACCGAACAAAACAGCCCCAGATATTTTTCCGTCTTCAATTAGGACTTTTTTATAAACACCGCGGTAATCATCGTACACTTTGAAGGCTTTCATATGTTCGTCCTCATTTATTTTCCCAGCGGAGAAAACATCGACGCCCGATACTTTCAGCTGTGTAGAAAGGACAGACCCCTTGTAACCTTCATCCTCGATGCTGCATAGTCTTTTGGCTAACACTTGCCCTTGCTGATATAACGGGGCAACTAAACCATAGGCAATGCCGCGATGTTCCGCACATTCCCCAACCGCGTATATATTTGGGACACCCGTTTCCAGGTAGTCATTGACAATAATTCCACGGTCAACGGGAATCCCAGCTTCTATTGCTAAAGAAACATTGGGTTTAATCCCAACCGCCATTACCACTAAGTCCGTCTGAATTTTGGTGCCGTCCTTAAAGCGAAGGCCTGTTACCTGTTTTTTCCCTAAAATTTCTGCTGTGTTTTTTTGTAAAAGAAATTTCATCCCTTGTTTTTCTAGTTCTGTTTGCAATAGTTTTCCTGCCGTCTGATCCAATTGACGTTCCATTAAGTAATGATGAATATGGATGACCTCCACTTCCATCCCAAGGTTCAATAACCCGCGTGCAGCTTCAAGGCCCAGCAAGCCCCCGCCAATAACTGCCGCTTTCTTATGTTTTTTTGAATATTCAATCATTGTTTCACAGTCTTTAATGTTCCGAAAGGCGGTAACCCCTTCTTTATCTGCTCCCGGCAGCGGCAGCATGAAGGGATTTGAGCCTGTGGCCAAAATCAGTTTGTCATAGGGCTCTATTCTCCCTTTATCTGTATAAACCATTTGGTTTTCCGTATCTATCGCTGTAACCGATTCACCCGGATATAAACGGATCTGGTTGTCCTCATACCACTTCCATTCATTCAAGGTTATATCGCGAACAGAGGTACCTCCTTGCAGGACCGTGGAGAGCTGTATTCGATTATAGTTCGGATACGGCTCCTGACCCAAAATTGTTATTTCAAACTTTTCCCGGTTCATTTTCAGCACTTCTTCTATTACTCTGACCCCGGCCATTCCATTTCCGACAAGTACAAGCTTTTGTTTCGTCATGCGTTTCTACCCCCTCCATGTTAGAAAATAAATTGTTTGAATATTTTATAACACGTTAGAAAGTCTATTAACACGAATGTGTAAGTTAATCTGACACACTAATTTTATCGCTTTAATCCCCTAAAGGACCAACCAGCATTATCCTGACAGCATTGGTAACGCATACAATTCAAGTGGATTTTTTTTTATAATTAAGAGTTGATAATATTTGCTCTTTTCTACATAATAATTTTGAAACCTTTTTGGATCTTAGTCGTATAAGTATCATCTGGACAAGGGTTTGTCCGTTTTTAAAAAATTAAAAGAGAATGGAAGATATACATTGGGCTCTAACATTTTTCTATTTGTACAATATGTTTTTGAGGCTTATTATTGGTTAATCTTGATTTCGATTTTTGGCTCTTGGTTTCCTCAATTTCATTCATCAAAAATTGGAAGTTGGATTTCTAGGGTAGTTGATCCTTATTTAGGCTTATTCAGGAGGTTTATTCCCCCTTTAGGCCCCATTGATTTTTCACCAATTATTGCCTTATTCGCCTTTAGATTTATTAGGATGTTTGCTCTTGAAGGTCTCCGTCAATCCTTGAATGTTATTGGTGTTTAAAAAGAATATTAATTTGTAAGGGCGAACAGTTCGGATCTGTTCGCCCTTTACCTCTTTCTGTATTTCTTATGTTATACTTAAGAAAGTTTGTTTGTAAGAAAGGGAGTTCTATTTGTGGAATTACGAAAGTCCATTGCTCATACCAAATCTGAATCGAATTCGACCTATATATTTTTACTTGTAGCTGGGATTGTCCTTGTAGCTTTTAATTTACGACCTGCCATTACCTCGGTAGGACCGTTGGTAGGAAAAATTCAGGCTGATGTGGGACTGGCCCACTGGAGTGCTGGCTTACTTATGAGTCTGCCATTACTTGTTTTTGCCGCCATGTCACCGATTGTTCCAAAATTAGCCAGTCGGTTTTCAAATGAAATGACAATGCTCATCGGCTTGTGCTCACTGTTAATCGGAATAGGTATCCGATCTATTCCCGTCACGTTTTTTCTTTTCACCGGGACCCTTTTGGCAGGAATGGGTATTGCGATTGGAAATGTTCTTTTGCCAGCCGTCGTTAAGGATAAATTCCCTGAGAAGTTCGGTTTAATGACAAGTGTATATTCAACCTCTATGGGATTTGTGGCATCATTAGCTTCAGGGTTAAGTGTTCCTTTAGCGGACGGCTTGAATCTTGGCTGGCAGGGAGCCTTAATTGTATGGGGAATCCCCGCTATAATTGCGATCATAGTGTGGGCACTTCTTGTGAAATCCAATCAAGGAAGTCAAAATACCATCAAAAAAGTCAGCTCCAATTCTAATCAAGTCTGGCGCTCGCCGCTTGCCTGGCAAATCGCGATTTTTATGGGATTTCAGTCCTTTTTATTTTATGTCACGATTTCTTGGCTGCCTGAAATCCTGCAAAGCCGTGGAATGAGTAGCAGCACGGCAGGATGGATGCTTTCGTTTTCCCAATTAGTCGGTTTACCTGCTAGTTTCTTCATCCCTGTTATTGCAGGGCGGTTCCGCTCACAATCATGGATTGCCATACTGTTAAACATTTGCTCCTTTGCTGGGTATGGCGGATTACTGCTTAGCTCTTCCTATCCTATTGCCATTATCAGTATTATTTTAATTGGGATAGGCTTAGGCGGAACTTTTCCATTAGCCTTAAGCTTCATTGGACTCCGTGCGAGGAATGCCGCACAGGCAGCTGAATTATCAGGTATGGCACAATCAACCGGTTATATTCTTGCGGCAGTTGGCCCTATGTTCATTGGCTTCTTATATGACAAGACCCATATGTGGACCATTCCACTCATCACCCTACTTTTAGTCTCTGTCATCGTTATGCTATTTGGGATGATAGCAGGTCGCGATCGGTATATTTAAAAGGCGGACAGTGCCAGTCACTGTTCGCTTTTTTTGTCTGAACGTAAAAATTTGACCCAGTCGGGCCCCTAAATGAATTCAAATGTCTTGATTTACAAAACATAAAAAGAATTGTTTTGTGAAATCATCAAGAAAGGAATTCAATAATGAAAAAACAATTTGTGATTCTGTTTAGTTTGATTTTAATAATGCAAATGCATTTATCTTCAGTTCATGCATTAAATAACCCGCGAAATACTTATGAGGTGAAATCTGGGGATTATTTATGGAAGGTCGCCAATACCTATGGAACTTCTGTTGAAGACTTAAAACTAATAA
This sequence comes from Neobacillus sp. NRS-1170, assembly GCF_050468025.1. Taxonomy (NCBI): domain Bacteria; kingdom Bacillati; phylum Bacillota; class Bacilli; order Caryophanales; family Bacillaceae; genus Neobacillus; species Neobacillus sp. NRS-1170. The sequence continues at coordinate 61,293 of NZ_JBITPF010000011.1, forward strand.
ACGGATTACAATCAGATGTACTTTTAATTGGCCAGAAATTAAGGGTTCCCATCATGTACGAGGTTGCTCCAGGGGATAATCTTTGGAAGCTGTCACAAGCCTATAATTCTACAGTTTCTTTAATCGTAACTGCAAACGGCCTTTCATCCGATGTTATTTATGTAGGGCAAAAGTTAAAAATTCCTCCAAAAAAACTGTCCATGGATGGAAAATTTGTTCTTATGACCAGGGAGGAATTTAAAGATTGGATTTTCAACCAAAAGTTTACGAGAAGGGTTGGAAAAGTTCAACAGCACCACACTTATCAGCCATCATACCAGTCATTCAATGGCTCCAACCATTTTGCCTTGATGAAGGGTATGGAGGATTATCATGTAAATGGGATGAAATGGAGCATGATTAGTCAGCAATTAACGACCTTCCCAGACGGCAGAGTTGTCGTAGGCCGTCCATTTAACATCGCTCCTGAAGGTTCATTTGGTTTACTCAATAAAGAGGCCATGCATGCCATTGAGGCAGATGCGTTAGCCATCGAAAATGTTGGGAACTTTGATGCGGAAAAAATGACAGCGGAACAAAGGGAAACAATTGTTACCATCACTGCCCTGCTTATGATCAAGTACGGGTTAACTCCTTCAGTAGACAGTATCACCTATCATCATTGGTGGGATGTGAATTCGGGAGAAAGAGTATTAGATAACAGTGCAGGCCATGCCATTAAAACATGCCCAGGTACTGGATTTTTCGGCGGTAATTCCACTGCCAGTGCAAAAAATAATTTCTATCCGTTAGTGACACAAAAAATGCAGGAAATATTAGCATCCTTGCATTAAGCATGTAGAAGGTGACCCAAAATTGTGGTTACCTTTTTTTGGTTTAATGGTATTTTTTTGTTGAGAATTCATTCATTTTATGTTTCGATTAAGAATTAGGGGGGATTAACTTGAACGGAAAACTGAGACTCATCATGACGATGCTCATTTTCGGTAGCATCGGAGTATTTGTTAAAAAGATAGATCTGTCTTCCAGTGAAATTGCTTTTTTAAGGGGGATCATCGGCAGTTTATTCTTGCTAATTGTAAGTTTCATCGTCAAACATAAACCATCCTTTCAAGCGTTAAAACAAAATGCGGTTTTGCTCCTGGTATCAGGTGCTGCCATTGGCCTTAATTGGATCTTCCTTTTTCAGTCTTATCGGTATACAACTATATCCAATGCCACGATTAGCTATTATTTTGCTCCGATTTTTGTGATGATTTTAGCTCCTTGGGTTTTGAAAGAAAAACTGACGAGCACGAAGGTTATTTGCATTATTATGGCTATGCTCGGACTATTTTTAATCGTTAATCCTGGTTCCGGAAATTCAAGCGGTTCGGAGAATAACGCAGTTGGTATTTTATATGGCCTGTTAGCAGCAGCCTTTTATGCCAGTGTGATATTAATGAACAAATTTATTAAAAACTTATCAGGCTTTGAAATCACATTAGTTCAATTAATGGCAGGCGCGTTGGTGTTACTTCCCTATGTAGTATGGCAAAGTCATTTGGATTTTTCAGGCATCAATTCTACTTCGGTCATTTTCATATTAATAATTGGTATTATCCATACTGGACTAGCTTATTTTTTATATTTCACATCGCTTCAAGAATTAAAGGGACAAACGATTGCAGTCCTTAGCTATATCGATCCGATTTCTGCCGTCCTCATCGCTGCCATTTTCTTGCATGAAAGCATGACCATGATTCAACTGCTCGGCGGCATCCTTGTTCTTGGCGCCACTTTTTTAAGTGAGTTAAAAATCGAAAAAAAAGGCCGGACTTCTACAACATAATCGTAGTAGAAGCCTGGTCCTTTTTCTAGAAGTATTATTTTATGTTATCCTCTGAATCAACCTTATATGGATTTCCTTCTCCCATTACAAGAAGATTCTTCAAACTCGCTAAATAAGAGTTCCATCCTCTTTCACATGCCTGATAACATTCCAATTCCTCTGACAGCCCAATATGAGTGAAGTTTAAAACCGATTCCTCGTCTGAAACCTTGTCCATTTCAAAGAGGATGGTTGTCCCTTCCCAATCCCTTAAATTACTGAATCCACTGGCCTCTGGGTGCATGGAATCAACGACTTTCCATTCAACCAGTTGATTTGGCTTTAGGGCTGTGATCTCTGCCTTTACATAAAAGCCTGCCCTTGGGAAACGAAATTCTGCCATACTCCCAATTTCATTACCTACATTTGCAAATTCGGTCCACCAGTGACGGACGCCTTCCTCTGATGAAACGGCATCATACAATTTTTCCACGGACACAGGAAGGGATAGCTTCGTTTGATAATCTCCTGCCATGGGGCTCATCCTTTCATATAGAAAAGCAGGAACCTTAAGGTAATTCCTGCTTTTCCTACTTATAAAATTTCTATAATTATTATTCGGCTTTCAGGCTATTTTTTAAGCTTTTGATAATACCAATGTGTTCACTTTCATGGAATGAAGCAAAAGAAAGAAGTTCTCCAATGGTTTCTAGCTTTAATGGACCTATCGGTAATGGCTGGGCAATTTTTTCATCGAGACGTCCAGTGAACGTTTCTTTCACACGCTTTACTTGTTCCGATAATAACGGTAGGATTTCTTCGATTGCAGGTGGATTCGTTTTCCATTCTGAAGGCCTTGTCCCGGTATTGAATAATTCCATGAATCCATCAGGCAGATTTGGTGTTTCGTTTGCAAAGTGAAACACCATACCCTCAACCGAAACATAAATATGACCTAACTGCCAGCGAAGAGAGTTTGGAGCACCAGCAGGAAGAACGTCCGCGTTTTCTTCCGTAATTCCTTGTGCCACCTTTAATGTAACGTTTCGAGCAAATTCAAATTGATCAAATAACATTTTTTCGTTCATGAAAATATTCCCCTTTTTATTATAAAAATTTTATTTACACTAAATATGATTTCAAACCGCTTTCTAATGAGCTTGTCCAACCATGATTATGATTCTTCGCTTCTTCTTCACTTGGAAGTTCAGTATGTGTAACGACAACTTCAGTAGAATTGTCCTTCTCTAGAAAATCAATTGTCACTTTTGTTGCAGGAAAATCACCTTTTCCATTTTCCCATTTCCATGTAAAAATTAATTTTTCATTTGGCACGATTTCAAGATATTGCCCAGTAAGCACATGAGTAGCCCCGTTTGGAGCATGCATATTGAACTTATATTTTCCGTTCACTTCGACATTCATCTCATCTATCGTCGTCGTAAATCCCTCGGGACCCCACCATTTTTCCAGTTCTTCCGATTTAGTCCAGGCATTGAAAACTCTTTCTGGTTTAACCGGATAAGTTTTATTTAACTTTAGTGTAAAATCATGTGTGCTGTTCATTGTGATCATTTTTTGTTTCCTCCCTCTTCTTCATTGTTTAATAAATATCTTTCTAAGCTTGATAACTGACTTTCCCAGAATGACTTTAAATCATTAAGCCATCGGGCTGCATCATAAAACTCTTCTTGGTGAAGATAATAGTATTTATACCTTCCCGCCTTCCTATACGAGACTAATCCCGCATTTTCCAGAACCTTCATATGCTTTGAAAAAGCAGGTAAAGACATATCAAAAGGCTCCGCCAACTTTTTAACGGTTTTCTCTCCCTTGGATAGCTCCTCTATGATGGCCCTTCTTGTTGGATCTGATAAAACTGAAAATACTTGATCAAGGTTGCTTTTATAATAGTTAACCATGTGGTTAACTATAAAACAAAAAAAATAGAAATGCAACCTCATTTTTGAGAAATCCTTATATTCCCAAACGGACTCTTATCATAGAAAAGGTTTCACATCATTAGAAATAGAAAAAACACATTAAACATAATGTGTTTTTTCTATTTTTCACTTAGTTTTTAATTTTTTTAAAAAAATAATAAGAAGAGAGAGTAATAAGAGCTAAGCTAACGACGATAACACTGATCACATAGTAAGCTTGGATAGTTGCTGGAATAACTGGGACTAATAACATCAATAATCCTAAAATAACAAATACCTTTCCGCCAAATCTATGGGTTTTCTTCCATACTTCTTCGCTTGCTAAGGTCCATGGTGTGCGAATTCCAATAAAATAATTAGATTTGAATTTTGGACTTAAGTTGCCAATAAAGATAAATAATAATCCAATTAATTCAGGAATCACCATTGCGGGATTTATAATCCCCATAGCACTCGTAATTTGCACAATTTGAATTAAAAACAGGAACAATAGAATTCCATTCATAATCCAATTATATGTTCCTTCAAATCGTTGATAATTTTGTTTCTTTGGGTCGATGTTAGGTAATAGTATTCTAAAAACATATAAGACTAACATAATCCCAGGCAGAAGAAAGGCTCCGAAAGATTTATCTGCATAGCTATTTGGAACACCTTTATAGTCCCAATGCACCGCAATTTGGTCAGGTAAATACGGATAGGAAATACAGGTTCCGATGATGATGGTTATAAGTAAAAACAGGCCAAACCAGTTTCTTTTCATTTTATCTCTTCCCCTTCATCCTTCTTTAAAAAATCCATAAACCAGGTAATTACATCTTCAAACACACTCGTATTTAGGCTATAAATAATTTGCTGCCCCTTTTTTTCTGAGTCCACCAAGTTCGCTTGTTTTAATAAATTCAAATGGTGTGAAATGCTTGGCTTTGTCATGTTAAATTGGTCAGCAATTTCTCCTGCTGATAGGTCCTTCTTTTTTAATAAATGGAGAATCTTCCTTCTGCTTGGATCGGACAACGCCTTAAAAGCTTCATTCATGTCAACCCTCTTTTCCTTTCCATCCTACTTTTAGGTATTTAGAAAATTATCTAAATGTATAATATGGCAATTTTTAAAATTAGTCAATGAATCCTTTTAGATATTTAGATAAATTTCTAAATTTTATTTAATCAAAAAGGGTCGGAGTAAAAATCCGACCATTCTGTTTCGCCTTACACATCGTCATCGTGACAGGCACTCAAATATTCCTCCATTATTTCTTTAGGAACCATACTACCCCCGGTGGCCCAGATGAGGTGGACGGCGTTTTTCATGTGCTCTGTTAAGTGATGTTGGTGAATGTAGGATTTTCCGTCTTTCTCCGTCAATAATTTCACCGGTCCAATGGCACCGGCCAATGCAGAAGGCTCCAGTTGTATGTTTTCTGTATCAGCCATTGCTTTTAATAGTTTAAATAATTCTTGGTCGCTTACCGTATAGCTTCCACTTAATAGTGGCTCAATCGTTTGACCAACGAATCTGGATGGCCGTCCAACCGCGAGCCCATCTGCAGCTGTAACGTTGTCGATTCCAATATCTTGAACCGAGATTTGATCATGCAGCCCTGTGACTAAACCTAGTAACATACATGGTGAGTGGGTTGGTTCGGCAAAGAAGCAATGGACTTGATCTTGATACAGTAGTTTCAATCCAAAAGCCACTCCTCCCGGCCCGCCGCCAACTCCGCATGGAAGATAAACAAAAAGTGGATGGTTTTCATCTATTGTTATATCTAATTCTTCTAATTGTTTTTTTAGCCGGCTGGCTGCGACTGCATAGCCTAAAAACAGATCACGAGAGTTCTCGTCATCAATGAAGTAACAATTTGGTTGACTTAGAGCCTGTTTTCGTCCCTCTTCGACCGCTTTGCTGTAATCTTCCTTATATTCAATGACCGTGACTCCTTTGCTTCTGAGCAGATCCTTTTTCCATTTCTTTGCATCTGCAGACATGTGAACCGTTACGTTAAAACCTAATTTGGCACTCATGATGCCAATACTTAATCCTAAGTTTCCTGTGGACCCTACTGCAATGGAGTAATCAGAAAAGAAGTTTCTGAGTTTCTCACTATCAAGAATTGAATAATCATCCTCTACCGACAATAAACCATGTTGAAGCGCTAATGTTTCTGCATGTTTCAACACTTCGTAAATGCCGCCTCGTGCTTTAATCGAACCTGAAATCGGAAGGTGGCTGTCACATTTCAGCAAAAATCTCCCTTCTAATGGAGTCTCATACATGTTTGATAGCTTTTCACGCATTGCCTGGATAGGTACAAGAGGAGATTCAATGATTCCTCCCATTTTTCTTGTTTCCGGAAAAACTTTCGCAATGTACGGAGCAAAACGATTTAACCGTTCCTCTGCATCTTTTACATCATTCTCATTCAATGGAAGTTTTTCTAATCCCGTCTGAAAAGCTTCCTTTTTAGGATTTGACCAAAATACTTCCTTTGTAGCGACTAACTCGTTTATTAAAGGATATTCGTTTATCCAATCTTGAATCGTATTCATCACTCTTCTCCTCCCTAAGGTTACTGTCCAGATGTTATTTTAACACCTAATGCCCCTGCAATAATACACATAATCCATAAAGTAGATCTCAAACTTTTAGGTTCATGAAAGAAGAACATGCCGGCTAAAACACTTCCAACAGAGCCCATTCCCGTCCAGATTGCATAGGCGGTCCCCACTGGAAGGGAAGTGACAGCTAATGAAAGAAAATAAAAGCTTAAACTCCCACAAATTAAACAAGCAATGGTAGGAAGCCATCTTTTAAACCCATCTGCACGTTTCATGCTGATCACACTGCCAATCTCGGCAAAGCCGGCGATAACAAGAAAAAACCAAGCCATTGAATCATCCCCTAACATTTAACTTATCAGTCATATTCTTGGATGTTTTAGGTTCTGATGGGCTTATTTTTAATCCAATAATCCCTGCAATCATTAACGTCACAAAAAATACTTTCGATAGATTAATAGTCTCTCCCCAAAAAAGCATCCCGGCTGCGATTGTACCGACCGTTCCAAATCCAGTAAAAATGGCGTAACCCGTTCCTAAGGGAATGGCATGTAACGCTTTTGAAAGCAAAAAGAAACTTAGGAGTATGATCGCTACTGTTATGATGCTAGGGATCAGGATAGAAAATCCATGTGAATATTTAAGGCCAATCACCCAGCCAATTTCCAAAAATCCTGCTATTAAAATATAAATCCATGCCATATTGTTCTCTCCTTCAACATATGACACTTATTTTTGAAGAGCGTATCTTTCTATAAATTGATAAATCGCGTGAGCCACCCCATCGTCATCATTTTTAAGGGTTGTTGTGGTACAAACCGCTTTAATGTCATCTTTTGCATTTCCCATCGCTACACTGTATCCAACTTTCCGAAACATGGATAAATCATTGTTGCTGTCTCCGATGGCCATAGATTTTTCTAAGAACCCATTCATCAAAAACGCCATTTTTTCAAGGGCATTTCCTTTTGAAGCACTTTTATTCGTAATTTCAATGTTATGGTCAGCCGATGAAACTACCCCCAACTCACCAATCATGTCGAATCGGTTCCAGGCTTCGGCTAGTTTCTTTTGATCAAACGAACAGGCTACAATATTAAATACTTCTTCCTTCTGTTTTAGGATGTCAGGATAGTTTTCAACAAGAACATAGCCAAACTGATCAAATTGTCTTTCCGCTTCTGCTGCTGTCTCTTTATCTAAATCCGTGCTTTTCAAACGCTGAATCTCATGATAAAAATGTTCTCTCCTCTTCTCCAGCGTATAAATGGCTTTGTCAGTAAACACTTCATAATAAAAATCCCGTTCATCCAGCCACTTTAGAATGGATACGACACGCTCTTTCGAAATCGGAATAGAGGAAAGAACCTTTCCGTCTTTCGAATGAGTTGTTGCACCATTTGTTCCGATGATATAGAGAGAAATCCCGGCTTTTTTACAAATGGTCTGAACATCGAAATAAGCCCGCCCTGTTGAAATGATGACTTCAAAACCTCGATCCTGGGCATATTGGATTGCCTTTTTATTTTCTTCACTAATTTCATTCTCGCCGTTTAATAAAGTCCCATCCATATCTATCGCAATGAAGCTCATATATTTGAAAACTCCTTTTCACATTTTTATAAATGCAATAAAAAAAGGGAGACCCCTTTTTTTCAACACCATATTTTTACTACTTAATCGACTAAGCCTGAATCCAATCGAGTTTCCCTAATTGCGAATGATTCTTCCATCCCTCCGGCAATGATTGCTCACAAACAATCACATCGACTTTTTCGAGAGGACAAACTTTACAAAAAGTATCAACATCGATTTTAGAAGAATCTGTTAGCAAGATCACTTGCTTTGATACCTCGACCATCTTGCGAGAAACCAAAGTTTCCTGCAAATGATAATTACTAACCCCGTTTTGAAGCGAAACACCACCAGCAGAAATAAACGCTTTATTAATATTAAATTGTTGTAATGTTTGTTCTGTAAGACTGCCGCTGATGGACTGCTGCTTCGGATCCAAAAGTCCGCCAAGTAATAAAATTTGGCCTGTAAACTTATTCTGATTGAGTGATTCGGTCAATACAGCTGAAACAGGAAGTGAATTGGTGATGATGGTAATATCCTTCTTATCTTGAATACATTGTGCAAATTCAAGCATGGTGGTCCCTACATCAATGGCAATGACATCCCCGTTAGAAATGAGTTCTACTGCTTTTTTTCCAATCTTTACTTTCGCTTCCTGGTTTACTGTTGTACGATGTGCGAATGGAGGCTCCTCAAATGGAAAAACCGATTTAATCGCTCCACCGTAAACCCTCTTTAAAAGCCCTTTTTCCTCTAATAGCATCAAGTCACGACGGATGGTTTCCTCTGAAACCTGAAACTGCTCCACCAAATCGATGACCTTTACTTTTCCCTCTCTATTTAATTCTTTTAAAATTTCATTCTTTCGTTCTTCTGGCAAAACGGACATATTTCTTCCTCCGGAATCATTGATAGACTATAAAATAATGCATTCTTTTTTCGGTACAAAAATCTGAACCTGCGCCCCTGGTTCAAACATTTTCCCTTTGTGATGAAGATTGTCCACTAGGAAAGCGGCCCCTTCTGTTTCTACTTCATATCTTAGTACATTCCCTGTCATCGAAACATCTTTAACAAGCCCTTTAATTCCCCAGTTATCATGTAAACCTAAGCGATCTTCATTAGCTGAAACGATTTGCAAAATTTCTGGACGAATGGCGATTTCCTTTCCGTTTAACTCTGTACTGTCAACAAGTTTGTGGAAAACTTCCATACTCAAAACATTGTAATTTCCGATAAATTTCGCCACAAAGGTATTGACTGGAGAAGTATAAATTTCCACTGGAGAACCGGATTGAACAATTTTTCCTTTATTCATGACAAAAATCCGATCCGACATCGTCATGGCTTCTTCCTGATCATGAGTCACAAAAATCGTGGTGATCTCTAATTCTTTCTGGATTCTTCTTAATTCTTTTTGCAAGTTTTTTCTAATTTTCGCATCTAATGCACTTAGCGGCTCATCCAAAAGCAGTACTTTTGGCTCCATGACAAGGGCGCGGGCAAGAGCCACCCTTTGTTGCTGACCGCCAGATAATTGATGTGGATAAGATTGTTCTTTTCCGACTAAATCGACGAGTTCGATCATCTTGGTTACTCTTGTTTTAATATTTTTTGCCTTCTTCATTTTAAGACCGTAGGCGATATTATCAAAAACATTCATATTCGGGAACAGTGCATAGGACTGAAACACCATACCGACTTCACGCTGACGCGGTGATATATGAGTGATATCCTTCCCATCAATGAAGATGCTTCCTGAATCCACGTCTTCAAGTCCGGCAATCGATCGTAATAAGGTACTTTTTCCGCACCCGCTTTGCCCAAGAAGGGTCGCAAATTCTCCCTTTTTTAAAGTCAACGAAATATTTTCTAACACGACTTGATGATGATAACCTTTCGTCACTTGATCAATCGTTACATAACTCATGAATTTTCACCTTCTAAAGCTGTATTTTTTTGACGGAATGGTTTATTTATAAAGAAAACTGATCGTTTTTTAGAAGAAGGGCTAGGAACTTTATCTTTTTTAAACGTTAGTTTTAGTACAGTTCCCGTTAACAGTAAAATAATCGAATAATACGTAATCACAATAGCACTTGTTAAGTGACCACTGCTGTTAAGTTTGTCGGCAAGATAAATTTGAATCGTTTCAAAACGGCCCCCGACAAGCAAATTGGCAAACGCAAACTCACTAAATAGCAGCGCGACAGATAATAAGGTAGACACCAAAATACCAGAAATAATATTAGGAAACACCACGGTGCGAAACGCCTGAAATTTTGTAGCGCCCAGTAATTCAGCTGCATCAACAAGCTGGACCGCATTCACCGTCCGAAGGCTGTTGCGAATCCCTTGATACATAAAAGGTAATATTGTGATGAAATAGGCACCAACTAAAATCCACGGTGTTCCGGTAATTTGAAGCGGTCCATTTGAATACACCTTGATCAAGCCTACAGCCCCAACAATCGGTGGTATTCCATATGGCAGCATGGCGACTGCTTGGAGCCATCCTTCCCATTTGCTGAAATAAACGGTAATGATAAAAATCGTTGGAAGCATAATCACCACACCAAGACCAACCGTTACAACAATTAAAAACAATGTATGCTGGAGTGCACCATAAAACCGTTCATCTTGAAATAATTCGATATACCATTTCATCGTAAAACTCTCAGGGAGAATGGTATGATCCCATTTGCCAGCTATCGAGAATAAAAGCGTTGCTGCCAGCGGGATTACTAAATAAATCACAAGCAGACCAACGATTACTTTATGAAAGCTCAGTGAAGTTTTCATCGTAAATCCCTCCTAATGCGGCGCATCATTCGATTATTGAACCACATCGCCCCGATCATAGTCGAAGCTAGAAGAACGCCCATCGCACTGCCTAGCTGCGGCTTTAAGGTCACGTCACTCGAGACTAAAGAGGCAATTTGCAATGATAATAAATTATAGTTGCTTCCGACTAGTGCATAGGCAGTCGCATACGCACCCATTGCATTGGCAAACAAAATACTGAATGTACCGGCTATGCTTGGAAGCAAAACCGGAATCCCGATGTGGAGCCAAAAAGATAATTTGGTTCCACCCAATAAAGAAGATGCTTCTTTCCATTGCTTTTTAATTCCTTGATAAGATGGATAAATCAGCATTACAGCCAACGGAATTTGAAAATATATATACACAAGAATGAGACCTGTCCAAGAATACAAATTAAAGCCTGCAAACACATCCAAACCCAGCTTGGAAAAAAGCAGCGTAAACAATCCATTGTTTCCAAGTAAAATAATAAATGAAAAAGAAAGCGGTATTCCTTCAAAATTGGAAGTCATATTGGCAATCATCAATAAGCGATTTTGGACCTTTTGTGAAAACTTTGTAAAAGAATAAGCGGCAATAACAGCAATGATTACAGAAATCACAGCAGAAACCAACGAAATGACAAGACTATTTTGGATCGCTTGCAAGTAAAATTTACTTTTAAAAATCGTTACATACTGCTGAATCGTTACTTGAATTCCATCATCTGCATGAAAACTATCCTTCAGCATGGCCACTAATGGGCCGATTTCAAACCCAACCACAAATAAAATAAATGGCAGTAAGAGAGCTAATAGGTAAAATTTTTGTTTTTTTATTTTTCGCAAGCCTTCCCTCTCCTCTATTTTCGCTAACAATAGGGGAAATGGTTTTAATCGTAAAACCATTTCCCGGCAGTCTTTTTTCGAAAATTAAACGGTCACCTTTCCATTAAGGCCTGGCAATGAATAGTTGATCATTTTATCGGACGGTTCGATCTCTAATAGTTCACAAACAAGCGGGGCAAACGCCAATTGTGGGACGACCTCACTGTGGACGCCAGGCTCCACTTTTGGACTGATGATAAAGAGTGGTACATCACGCTCACCATCGGTTATCCCGCCGTGATTCCCATATTCACTCATACCATGATCAGATGTAATTAAAATATGGTATCCTTCCTTCATCCAAATTGGCAAAAGCTGTGCGAGCAAACTTCCCATCTTTAAGATTTGTTCACGGTATTCTTTCGATTCCGAACCGAACGCTTCCCCTTTTACGTCAACACCAAGCGGATGAATATATAAAAAGTGTGGGTCATGCTTTCGGCGCAATGCTTCCGCATCCATCAACACATGGCTGTCTGGATAATCATCGTCCCAATAAAATTTTCCGTATTGAATAGGCTTAGTTGAATCCTCTTGCTCGCGGTCTTCAACAAACACAAATGGAGTACGATTATACAGTTCACTTACCCAGTAATAGGCTGCTGCTCCGTTCCTTAACCCGTTCTCCTTCGTCAGATGAAAGAGACTTTTCTCCGTGGAAAGCTGCACAGCTTGATTCGAGGTAATACCGTTCATCGAAGCCGGTGTACCAGTAAGCAGCACTTCATATAATGGACGGGAAAGACTAGGCAGCTCCGACCGAACCTTGTAAAGTGCTGCCTGATTGGTTTCTACAAGATGCTGAATATATCCCAGAGTCTCACAGGCTTTATCGTATCTCATTCCATCCACAACAATAACGATTACTTTATTTGACATTGACTAACACCTCTTCTTGCCAAAGCTGCGGAAGTGTTTTAGCCGTTTCTTCCCAAGCTTTGAAATCCTTAATTGGTTTGGCATTTTTGTATTCTTCTTTTGGTATCATTTTATCCGCTACTTCTTTCGGGAGCTTCACGTTATCACGGATAGGACGGGCAAAGCCTTTTGCCAGGTTAATTTGTCCCTCGTCACTCAAGATATATTCTCTAGCGGCCATTGCGGCGTAAGGATGCTTCGCATATTTGTTAATAATTGTGGTATAGCCGCTTACGACTGAACCTTCTTTCGGAATGGTGACATCGAATTGGTCACGATTGATTTGTTCTGCATAACCAAGGGCATTGAAATCCCAAACAATGGCCACTTCCACTTCCCCTTTTTCGATGTTTGCGGGCTTGGCATCCGTTAAGCTAAGACGTCCTTGCTTCGCAAGCTTCGTAAAAAATTCAATTCCTGGTTGAAGATGTTTTTCATCCCCACCGTAAGCGATAGCAGCAGCAAGAACGCCCATTTGGTTCTGTGTCCCACGCTGAACATCTCCAATGGTTACTTTGTAATTTCCTTTTAGGATATCATCCCATGATTTTGGCGGGTTTTTCACTAATTCTTTATTGGTTAAGAAGGCAATCGTTCCTTGGTAGCCGACTACCCAGTCCCCATTGTCATCTTTTGCCCAGTCAGGTACATCATCCCAATAGGAGGTTTTATAGGGCAGAGTTAATTTCTTTTGTTCAGCAACCGGTCCAAAGGACATCCCTACATCACCGATATCCGCGGTAGCATTTTCTTTTTCCGATTCCATTTTGGCAATCTCTTCAGCACTCGATAAATCTGTATCATTGTGTTTCAATGTGTATTTTTTCATTACTTCATCCCATGTTTCTCCCCAGTTGGCCCATGAATCAGGCATACCGGTACTATTGACTTCCCCTTCTTTTTTGGCCTTTGTTTCAATTTCATTAAGGGTTAACGAGTTCGGATCCTTTATACTCGATGCAACCGGTTCTTTTGTATCTGCACATGCGGCTAATCCCATTACACTTATTCCTATCATCACAGCTTGAATCGACTTGTACCACTTCTTTCCATTCATAAAAAGTATCTCTCCTCAATGTGGAATTTATAATGTTGTTTACTGTTTGTTACGGTTTAATCATAATCCAACAATGTTAATCCCACATTAATCCAACATTAAGAAATTGTAAAGTCAATGTTAAAGAAAACAATGGATATTATTAATGCCACCAGTCAAACGTTCTTTTTTAGAAGGCTCTGTTAAACTTTGTTGTTGATTTGCGCTCCAGGTGCTTCGCGCACCTTAGGGCGTGCCGGGGAGCCTCCTCGGCGCTTTGGCGCCTGCGGGGTCTCTCCTGACCCGTACTCCCGCAGGAGTCTTCGCACCTTCCGCTCCAATCAACAGTGTTAAAAATCAACAATGCCCTTTAACAGAGCCTTTTAGAAAAAAATCCACAGCTTCCATCATTTTGCAGAATAAGCTCCAACAAGTACGTTGACATTCATTATTTATTTGGTTTAAAGTAATAAAAGTAGTTTAAATACTAAAATCTATTTGTTTGTGGATTTTTCTAGAGGAATCTCTATTTTCGCCACACAGCTTCTATAGGCTGTGTGGCTTTTTTGTTTAGAACAGTTAATAGATTGAAAAAGGGGAGGTGAAAATGAAAACTTGGCAATACTCATTTATTGTTTTATTAGGTGGTTGCTGTTACGGAGCATTATCCACTTTCGTAAAGCTCGCTTATGCTGCAGGTTTTACGGTGGAAGTAGTGACGGGGAGTCAATACTTTCTGGGTACTTTGCTGATTTGGACAGTTGCACTTTTTTCGAAAAAAAAGAAACTGACACTCGGTAAAATAGGTAAACTCCTTTTATCAGGAATACCACTCGGTTTAACGGGGGTATTTTATTATCAATCACTGCAAACACTTCATGCTTCGCTTGCGATCATTTTTTTATTTCAATTTGTCTGGATTGGCACATTTTTTGAATGGTTTTTTTATAAAAAAATACCGACCTTAGGAAAAATAGTTTCCATCGGGATTCTCATTATTGGCTCTATTCTTGCGGCTGGCGTTCTTACAGTAGACAACGGGGTGATCACATGGCAAGGGGCAGTTTGGGGACTACTTTCCGCTGTATCCTATACTTCGTTTATTTTTCTTAGCGGCACGGTTGAAAAAGATCTACCTCCTGTGCAGAAAAGCGCCATTTTTTCCACTGGCGGGCTGATTACAGTTTTCATTCTGTTTCAACCTACCGAGTTATTCCATTTACCTGTTTTGATTGGAATCGCTCCATATGGATTATTTCTTGGCTTATTAGGGGTCGCCCTGCCACCGCTGTTATTTTCAATTGGCATGAGGTATATCGAGCCTGGACTTGGTACTATTTTGACAGCCTCTGAGCTTCCGATTGCGGTCATCTTATCGACGCTTTTCTTGGCAGAACACGTAAGCATATCCCAATGGCTCGGAGTTGTTTTGATCTTAGGCGGAATTGCAGCAGGAAATGTGAATCTATCAAAAACAAAAATAAAGTCGCATTCTTTGGAAAAGGAATCTGTTTCTTAATATAGAGAAAAAATTAAATAAAATTTGGAAAAAGAGTAAAAAATACCCTTTTTAAAATACATTGATTCATGTATAAAGTAATAGAATGAAAGTCACCACGGTATTGCCAATTACATTTTAATAAAAAAGGAGGCCTAATGTTGAAAGGGAAAAAAATTTTTTATTGGATCATCCCATTTGTGTTAGTTACTTTTTTAGGGAATGCGGTGTACGCTGCACAACAGCCAAAAGCTCCTGAAGTAAAGCAAACTTCTGCTTTAAAGGGGCAATTTTACCTTAAGGACATTGTGAAAATCTACGTACCATCTACATATAATGTAGATCAACCCATTGATAACACACCATATGTTAATAAATCACTAGAGAGATTCTCAAAAATGTTTGGAGGGGCAACAGCAATCGATGGGACAGGAGCTTGGCTCTCAGATAATGATCAGTTAGTGAAGGAAAAAGTAACCATCGTCTATAGCTTCGCAGAGGATTTGAATAAGAAAAAAATAAATGAAGTGGTTGCCTACGCTAAATCTCTAAAGGAAGAGATGAAACAATCATCCGTATCTCTTGAAGTGAATGGGAAAATGTATTTTATCGAGTAACTTCTATACGTTTTGTGTCAAAGAATAATAAGAGGGGATGTCCCAAAAGTATAAATTTTTAAGAGACATCCCTTTTTGTATTTCCTTACTAGGTGTACTTGCTTTATATTCTCTAAATCTATGAGAATCTTAGTTGATATAATTTACAAACTAATAAGATTAAGTTGTAACAATCTTATGATAAAGAATGATTAATTGGTCAAGTTCTTCACTAACCTGAACTGTCTCAAGTTCCGTAAGTCCATATTGAATACCTAACGCAATCATCTTATTTCTTTTCATTTCGATTATTATTTCTAGCATTCTTGTCAGCTGTTTAATGTAGAAGGGCACGTCAATTGACATCTATACCACCTTTATCGAGTATGGTTCTTTTACTATTGTTTCCAGGCAGAACGAGTAGCAGCGTCCTTCCATTTTGCCCGGTTTTCATCAGTCGCTGGAGGTTCTGATTCTCCGAAGATGGCACGTACCCAGTGTCCGTCAGTTGGATTTGGCATGAGGATAAATTTCGTTCCATAGAGATCCTTATCCTGTTCCATCAATTTGGCACGCTCATTAACATCCTTCACGTAATAAACTCGACGAAAGTCGTTTAAGTTATCACCTAGATAGGAGATTACATCATAATTCTGAGCGATTTCGTTTTGGCGGGTCTCCTTATTTGATGTGTCTCTAAGAATTGTCAGGTGATTATCATCTACATAAGGAAAATTAAGTTTTTTAAGTTGCGTCTTTGCGTAATGATAAGTTTTTGATCCCTGGTCACGGCTCGACACATAGAAAACCTCCACCCCTTTTTCCTTACAGTAATTTAAGAAATCCAGTGACCCCGGAGTGGCAACCATATTGTACGTTGGAATCCACTTGTCCCAGATAGCATCGTCGAAGAAGTCCTTATTATTGTTGATAAGGTATCCCCAATAGTTGACCGGGCTAAGAACCGTATCATCCAAATCCGTGATAACGGCTAACGGCTTATCACCTGGTCTGTGGTTGGCAAGGGCGAGATCAACTTGCTTTCGGGCCATATTAAAGGATTGGTGATATAGCGCCTTATACTCTGCGGCGGTCTGCTTCCAAGCAACAGCCATAGTTAGTATATTGTTGAGTCCATCTCCTGTAGGACCTTCGGCTTCTAGTGCTTTTTCTTGCTGTGCCGATGCCGCCTGTACCTGTGTTAAATTCTGCTTAGAGGAGCCGAACGCATAACCAACTGTCGCACTAAGTGCCATAAAACCGACCATCATCATCGAAAAGTGTTTTTTCATTCTCTTTATCCCCCTCAAATTTTTTATAGCATAAAATACGATAACGAGCGTTAAGGTACTTTTTGCAAAAATAGTTGTACAGCTTTTTAGGTTACTGCTACATTTTGTTTCAACACGCAATCTTTGTTCGTGCTCTTCCTCGTTGTTAATTGCCTTACCACCATGTTAAATCGTCATTCTGACATATTTCTGACATTAGAGAAAATTACGAAAACAAATAAATGAACATAGAAAAAAGCGACTTGAATCGGAATCAACTCCTTTTCAAATCGCTTTTGGTCTTTTAGAGGATTTTCATTAATTTCTTATAGTGCTTTTCAACTTTTAAAGAGGGTGTGCAGCCCATTTCTTCCATAAGATATTGGCTATGCTGCTGATATTGTTTGATGAGGGCTGGCTTGTCTTTACGTTTTTCGTAAATGTCCATAGCCAAGATACATGCCTTTTCCTCATAAGGGAAAAAGCGCAATAGCTTATTCAGGTATTCCAATTCTTGTTCAATGGATTGGTTCTTACCAAAATAATCGATCAGCCTATATGCCATTCGAATATACATTTGGTTGATGCTTTCACTATGAGCAGCACTCCAAAGATAAGCTTTATTTTCAAAAAGCTCTCCACGGTAGTATCTTTCAGCTTTCATAAGCAACGACACTTCTTTTTCGCTGTCAGGCTTTTGTCTGTTCCTTAACAAATCCATGGATAATCTTACAAATTCCTTATAATCTAAGAGACATTCCTCTAGCTCTACCCAGTAACCGTTACTATTGCTTTTAATCTGTAGTGGCACCTTTTCATTCGCAATCGTTTTCTTTAAGCGGTAAATGGAGGTATGGAGATTGGTTTTTGCCCTATCAGGGTCTAGGTTGGGCCAAAGCAAATCACAGAGCTTCCATTTGTCTGCAGTTTTCCCAAGGTGAATTACAAGATAAGCTAAGAGCTCCTCTACCTTTGATGTCATCCAGTGTACCTTTTGATTTGAATGTTTCCCGTAGACTTCAAATTCCCCTAGACAAAGTATTCTTCCCTTAAGTATGATATCTTGAGCCTCATTTGAGGATTCTGGCCTCTGCTGCCTCGTGCGGTTTATGATTTTACGAACCACTCGATTCATTTCATCCGCATCAACAGGCTTCAAAATATAATCCAGGGCATTTACTTTAAAAGCTTCTATTGCATACTGGCTGTATGCTGTGACAAAAATGATATGCATTTGCCCATGGATCGCCAAAATCTTTTCAGCCAATTCCAATCCATTCATGTCTGGCATTTCAATGTCTACAAACGCAACATCGGGTTTAATCTCACGAATTTTTTCAAGAGCCGTTTCAGGATGGGTAAATTGCTTGACTACTTCTAATTGGCCATTTTGATCAATGACTCGTTTTAATAGAATATGGTTTGGATGCTCGTCATCTATGGTTATCGCAATCAGCTTTGGCAAGGCAAATTTCCTCCTCCAGTTATTAATCAGGTGTTTTCCTTGAACGGTAAATATAAGGTGATGATCGTACCATGCTCTTCTCTGCTTTCTATGGTCAGTTTCTTGCCTGCAAAATGTCCCAGCCTTTGATTGATGTTGGCAAGCCCTACTCCAAAAACGGTTTCCTTTCGAGACAAAATTTCTTTGATTTTTTGTTCCGACATCCCGACGCCATCGTCTGTAACAGTGACTTTAATCGATTCGCCTTCTGGCTGGACGGAAAGCTTTACCGTGCCCCCCTGCGTTTTTTTCACAACCCCATGCCGGATTGCATTCTCTACTAAAGGCTGTATCATCAATGGCATGATCCTTTGCTGTAAACAAGTCTCATCTATATCGAAAATGGTTTGAAGTCGTTCTCCATATCTAGCTTGCTCAATATCCACATAGGATTTCACCAGTTCAATTTCACGTTGCAGTTTCACTAGCTCTCCACGGTTATCAGTATTAAATACGATTCTTAGGTATTTGCTGAGACTATTCAATAGTTCTCCCGCTTTTTCCGAATCGGTATAGCAGAAGGCCATGATCGCGCTTAGAGCATTGTATAAAAAGTGAGGTTTTATTTGCGATTGCAAATAGGCCATTTCGTTTATTGCTACTTCCTTCTCGAGCTTTTTCGAAAACTTTTTGGTTCGAATAAACCCAAATACAAATAGCGTTAAAACGATTAATACAATCAGCAAAATGAAACTAATTAAATTTCGATGTCTCTTTTGCGTGATATACCTGTTCCTCAGATCACTTTCACCAACTTTATACTTAGCTATTATTTCATTGGTATCAAAATAATTCATAGCCCGATTCATTATGCTTACTAAGGTATCCATCTCACGGGTCTGTTTAAAAAAATAGCAATAATATTTAGGTGACTCTATAATGCGATAAACAGATGTCAAATCAAAAAGTTCATTTTCATAAAAATCTTCCAAAAAGACATTTTCATTTTGAATGATATAGTCAACATCCCTATTTTTTAGTCCGTGATACATTTTACTATCACTATCAAAATATGTGATTTGTTCTTTAGGGATGATTGTCTCAATGAAATCTGTTATGGCTGTTCCCTTCACTATGCCTACTTTCTTATGAAGAAGTTCTTGCACGTAGTTTATCTTTTTTGAGTTGTCTGCTTTTGCAATCACAGAATAATATGTGGAAACATAAGGTTGTGAAAAGAGACCGAATTTTTGTCTGGTTGGTGTAATGCTAATTGGAAACAGGAGGTCAATATCCTTCTTTTTCACTTTATTAACCTTATCGGACCAACTGAGGTTTTTATCGCGTATAAAGCTA
The DNA here is from genome assembly GCF_050468025.1 of Neobacillus sp. NRS-1170. Taxonomy (NCBI): domain Bacteria; kingdom Bacillati; phylum Bacillota; class Bacilli; order Caryophanales; family Bacillaceae; genus Neobacillus; species Neobacillus sp. NRS-1170. The sequence continues at coordinate 80,996 of NZ_JBITPF010000011.1, forward strand.
TACTTTAACCCAATGATGTCTGCAATGTTTTCAAAAAGGTCGACGCTAGCGCCTGAATATTTACCTTTGGCTTCATCATAAAAGGATAGGGGAGCAAAGTTGTCATCCACCATAACACGCACTTCTCCAATTGAACGTATCAATTCCTTTTCCTTTTCCGTCATAAAAAAGTGATTATACAAATAGGCTTTCCGCGTTTCTTTCTCATATTCTGTAACGATTGGGCCTATTGCACCGGAAATCGCTTTGTTCAGTATTGATAGTAATAAAGGATTGGAGCTGCTAGTAAATACACGGTAGGTTTCATCGTTCCGATCATCAGGGACCGGAAGCGACAAGAGACCACGATCAATAAAACTTCTGTAATTCTCAACATTTGAGTAAATAAAATCAATATTATTATTTTTCAATGCATTATAAGCAACAGAAATATCTTTGTACGGATAATATTTTATGTCGCTAAAATGATTTAGCGGTTGACTGTTTTCGTCTATCATGTTTAGAATACCAATTTTTTTCCCTGCCAGTGTGTCTCCAAGTGTATCATACGTCATTTTTTTATTATTCGAATAAAATATGAAATTCATATTGATGCTAATGGGTGTACTAAGCAGGATATCAGGATAGTCTATTGAACGCCTTTTGATTATTGGTGACAAATCCAAAGAGCCATTCGAAATTTGATCGAAGACATCTTCTGAACTGCTCACTGCAACATAAGAAAGTTTTACCCCCAACACTTTTGCCAGTGCTGAGTAGAAGAATTTATTTACCCCATATTCATTTCCATTATTTCGAAATTCATAGAATCCCCCTATGGAATCAAGATTAATAGGAACTTTCAACCCTTTTTTCCTGACTTCATCAAGGTACTCTTTTTCTTCTTCTGTGAATGGAATCGATTCGCTGGAAAAAGAGTCTGCAATGTTACTATATTTTTCATAGACTTCATCATATCTATTTTTGGAGGAGGATGCTTCTGCAACCGCGAAACCCGATGTAAGAAGCCAAACCAAAATCAAAAGTATGATCACTTTTTTTTCATTCATTCATACAGCCCCTTATGTTGCGTTACTCCATTTTATGTAATTTTCCCCCACACCGCTGCACCGATTCGAAAACTTGGGTTAGCCAAATCTTTCTTACTCAGCACTAAATGATTTTCAGTTAGATAGTAAAATAAAATGTTCACCGAATTCTTTTTAATTCAGTATAAATTTCTACATAGAGGGCTATCAACAAAATTACGCAATATCATCAAAATAGTACAAGAAAAAGACACGTTCCTACAAAAACGCGCCCGATCTTTGAACAGAAAAACTTGCTGTTTTCCTGCCTATTTAACATAAAATTTGTTATTGTAACTGCCATTACTCACTTAGTTGTCTATAGATATCTACACAAAAGAAATATACATACAGATAAATGGATATACGATTAATACTGTTTTATTCATACACACAATTATACTTGTTTCCCCTGGTTAAAATAATAAAAATAGGGTCGGACTTCTACTATTTGATCCTAGAATTCCGACCCTTTTGTTTAGTAATAACTTCCATACGATTTATGAGAGAGAACGGAGTTTTCTTATGGAAGGAAATAAATACATCCACAGACCGGCAACAAGAACCGTTCCAAGTCCACCAATGAATGCAGCAGGAACCGCTCCTAAAAATCCAGCCAGCGTTCCAGACTCAAACTCTCCAAGCTGATTGGAAGTACCGATAAAGAGAGCGTTCACCGCGTTAACCCGGCCCCGCATTTCATCAGGAGTTTGCAGCTGCACAAGTGATGACCTAATAACCACACTGACCACGTCCGAGCCTCCGATTAGGAACAAGGCTGCCAATGAAACAATCAGGTTCGTCGATACAGCGAAAAGCATGGTGGATAATCCAAATACAGCGAGTGCACCAAATAATGTAAGGCCATAGGCTTTCTTTAATGGAAAATAACCCAATATAATTGACACAACCAGTGCCCCAACCGCCGGTGCAGTCCGCATTAACCCCAATCCCCAAGGACCAGTATGAAGAATGTCCTGTGCGAATATCGGTAAAAGAGCTGTCGCGCCGCCTAGCAAGACAGCGAAGAGATCCAGTGAAATGGTTCCAAGGATGACTGGATGGCGATAGACAAACACCAAGCCTGATAAGATGGAGCGCATTGATACGGGTTCTGCCCTTCGGACCGCTTGCTCCAAGCCGGTGATTAAATAGGTCATGATGGCTGCAGCAAGCAATGCTACAGTTGCGGTACTATACACGAATGCGGGTCCTAACGAAAAAAGTACACCGCCAAGGGACGGACCCAGGATTTGAGCTGTTTGCCCAGCCGTAGTACTTAAAGATATCGCCTGCGTGAGAATCTTTTTATGTACCAACTGTGGCAATAGGGCTGATGAAGCCGGACCTTCGAAGGCACGGCAAGCTCCAATGATCGCCGCTGCCAGCAAAATCTGTTCACGCCCCAGAAAGCCTGCATGATTTCCATAGAGCAGAAGTCCGGCCATCATACCTTCAATGAGCAAACACCAAAAAACAATTTTTCTACGATCAAAGCGGTCGGCCACTTGCCCGACAACTAATGTGAGCAGAACCATCGGGATAAACTGAGCCAGTCCCACCAAACCGAGACTAAAGGCGTCATGAGTCAAGTCATACATTTGCCATCCGATTGCCACGGACAGCATCTGAAAGGATGTAGAGGCCAAAATGCGCGAGAACCAAAATTTTGCAAAAGATGGCTGACGGAGAATAGAATTATTTAACTGAAGCAATTATGTTTCACGCCCTTTTCGAAAATAGCTTTAATAATAATTTAGGAATACGAAATATTATACTATTTTCGGCACTGCTAGTTAAGAAATCCGACTTAGAGCGAACGTGCAACCCGCTGTGTTTCCCCCACAGTTCCCTCCGACCCTAAAAAGTTGTATCCCACGAGCACTCTGGCTCCTTCATAGTGACCGTTGACAACTTAAATTGTACGCGGCGGGCATTCTGGCTCCTTCACAGTGACCGTTGACACTTTAAATTGAACGCGGCGGGCACCCTGACTCCTTCACAGTGACCGTTGACATCTTAAATTGTACGCGGCGGGCACTCTGACTCCTTCACAATGACCGTTGACATCTTAAATTCCACGCGGCGGGCACTCTGACTTTCACAATGACCACTGACACGTTAAATTGTACGCAGCGGGCACTCTGACTCCTTCACTGTGCCGTTGACACACTAAATTGTACGCGGCGGGCACTCTGACTCCTTCATAGTGACCACGACCTTAAAAATTGCACTTAAATCTTCATAAAACACTTGATTACCAACAGCAATTAAATTATCATCTAATTAGATATTTATTAAATTAGTTTTCAGGTGTTCAGGTGCACCCTATTTTTTTACCAATCTAATTAGATATATATAAAATTAGATTATTATAAAAGAAGGTGATGGAATGTTTATAAGACAAGAAAAACAATATAGAAAACTATTTCTCGCTGGAGTCGTAAACGGAATCGGCGACCGCTTTAGTTCAGTTGCCGTATTAGCGATGCTGCTGCAGCTAACAGGATCAGGCCTGGCCGTGGGCATCACACTAGCCATACGGCTGATACCGTTTGTCATCTTTGGACCAATTGGCGGAAGGCTTGCTGACCGCTTTCCAAGAAAAATGATATTGGTCACAACCGACCTCATTCGGATTGTATTTGCCTTAACCTTCTTGTTGGTGGACAGCAAAGAAGATCTCTGGATTGTTTATGTAAGCTCCTTTCTTTTAGCGGCGGGAGAAGCCATTTATGCTCCAGCAAGAAAATCAGCCATCCCGCTGCTCGTAAAAAAAGAGCAGCTTATTAAAGTGAACAGTTTGGAACAAGTCTTGATCGGCATTGTATTAATAGGCGGAGCTTTTTCTGGAGGAATCGTGGCCTTTATTTTTGGCCCCCATATCACCTTTTGGTTCAATGCGGCCTCCTTTTTAGGTGCAGCAGCGATCATCTCGACCATTGTGTTCCCTAAACATAAACAAGTTACGGAAGGGACGCTTCTCGAAAAAGAGTCGCTTTGGTTTGTGTTTAAGAAAGTTATCAGCCTGTCTATTCCCGTTCAAATCCTATTAATCTGCGAAGTATTAATTGCTTTCATGAACGGAATCGATAATGTACTCATCAGTGTGTACGCTGTTAATGAGTACCAGTTGGGAGATGTAGGTGTAGGGCTGTTCTATGGGGCATTAGGGATTGGTCTGACTTTAAGCTACACAGTCGCGAATCGGTTACGAAAAAATTTTTTAGTTACTGGTTTACTCTGTTTAATGCTTGAAGGAACGTTTCTATTATTATTGAGCCGGACGCATTTCGTTGGCTTTGCGTTTCTCTTGTTTTGTGGTGTGGCTTTTATGTCTGGCATTGGGAATGCCAGTTTTGATACCGTTCTAATGAAAGAGATTCCTGAGGAGTATCATGGAACAATGTTTGGACTGTTGGCAACCATCAGTAATACAATTTTGGGTATTTCTATGTTTTTAGCTGGATTTGCACTGCATTATCTTTTACCGCGTTCCTTAGGTTTGATTGGCGGTGCTACCTATGTTCTTATTGCCATTTTCCTTCTTGCCGCGATTTCTACAAAAGCCTATCGGAAGAGAAGAATATCACAAAAGAATATGACCTCAGTTTAAATACAAGTATGACTATGATTTATCCCCCTTCTTCTTTAGCCCTCAAAGAAAAGGGGTTTTTTTAGGTTTAGTTAATATTATTTAAATAAATTTTTCCAAGTGTACAAATAGTGACAAAGTTCGACCCAAATTTCTAGTAGAATAGTAGCTAACGTGTAATAATAGAGTAATATAATTGTAATCTTTGAAAGTAAAACTTAAAGTTTTAAAACGGTGGGCGGGTAGCTGGATCACCGTTGCGGGAGGGAATTTTTTTGGAAAGTGCATTAAATCAATCAGTAGAAGAATTGGGTAAACGTCGTAGCAGCTCAAAGAAAAGTTTTGCCAACTGGAAGTTCATTACAACAGGTATCATCATTATTATTGCAGTCGTAATAGCGGCGATCAGCTATTATCAGGCAAAACACTTTAACGCCAATGTAAAGATTAACGGCACAAAGGTCGGGGGACTAACGGCTGAGCAGGCCCTTAAAAAATTAAAAACTTCCGTATTAAAGAACGAAGTCTTTGTCGGACAACAGCAAATTTTAGATGGAAACGATACAGAAATGAAATTTACGAGTACAGATCTGCCTGGAGTCAAAAAATTATTAAAAAGCCAGCAGAGCTTTTTTCCTTCTTCAAAAGCAAAAAGTTTTTCATTAATGCCAAGCACTTTGGATCAGTACCGCAGCGAGACAATGAAAAAACAAGTGGAAGAAAAGCTAATTTCTATGAATAAGACTTTAAAAGCTCCGAAAGATGCAGAGGTTCATTTGGAACAAGGTAAAATCGTTGTCTCCAAAAGCAGCAGTGGGGAGCAGTATGATGTTGCCGGCCTTTTAAAGGCCTATGAGGATCATTTATATACGAGTGAAATCCGTCTTCAACCTGTATACATACAGCCAATCAAAGAGGACAGCCAGGTTATCAAAAATGAACAGAAAAAGCTTCAGGGACTCCTTGCCCAGACGGTTGATTATAAGGTGCAGGATAAAGTTCATACGTTAAAAGCCAGTGAACTAATTAAAACTGCCTCTGTGTCAAAAGACATGAAGGTGACCATTGACCCAGGCGATATTAACAAGAAAATTGCCGAAATTAATAGTACTCAATCCACATTGAATAAAAATTTCTCCTTTAAGACCCATTCAGGCAAAGTCGTTTCGGTAAAAGGACAAGGGTATGGCTGGGCATTAGATGTGGACAAAGAAGCCGCACTGGTTCAGGCCGCTTTTGAAAAAGCAGAGAAAACCGTTACAGCTTCCAATATCATCGGTCATGGCTGGAAAGGTGAAGGCTACGGTTTTGACACGTTAACGAACAATGGCATTGGCGATACGTATGCAGAAGTATCCATTGCTGAGCAGCGTATTTGGATTTACAAAAATGGAAAATTAGCCATTACAACAAATGTCGTTACCGGCAAACACAGTACTGGTAATGATACATCAAAAGGAGTATGGTATATCCTCTATAAACGTACACCAGCCACACTAACAGGCAGAGAACTTGGAGGAAAACCTAGTTATCAAGTACAAGTTAATTATTGGGCTCCTTTTACGAATGACGGGCAAGGCTTCCACGATGCCGGCTTTCGGTCAAACTGGGCAAGCAATGCCTATCTAAATGCAGGATCGCATGGCTGTGTCAATACACCGGTAAGTGCTATGAAGACTGTGTATGAGAATCTCAGTACATACGAGCCGGTAGTCATCTATTAAATAAAAAACAGGAAATCGTTAATGATTTCCTGTTTTTTGTTTTATGGCTTTTGACTTATTAAAAAGTTGCAGTCAACGGATTCTGTTGTTTAATCTCTTGTATGGATAGATTTAAACTGTAGTTCCCATGCTCAAGAAGTTTATTAAGAAACAGATTCAATTGATCTTGGGATTTAACGATTACTTTTAAATGGTAACATCCTTTCCCTGATATTCGGTGAGCTTCAACTACCTCATTTCTCGCCTTAATAAAATGAATAAACGAATCATGATTAGCTGTTTTCATATGAATGATGACAAACGCTGTAAACATGAGTCCTAATTTCATTTCATCGACTATTAGGGAATAGGCTTTAATTACCCCACTTTCCTCAAGTTTCTTAATTCGATTCCCTACTGCCTGTCCAGTCATATGAATTTTTTCCCCTAAGTCTTTCCATTGAATACGAGAATTTTCAGTTAATAACTGGAGGATTTGAAAATCAATTTGATCAAGTTCCATATAAATTCCTTTCACCATGAAATTATTTTAGCTAAAAGTGTTTCATCAAAGTATCGATTAAAATCAAGAGATTATCTATGATATTATTATAATCAATTTTTGATGAGGTGGAAAAAAATGAGAACAGCTTTACTCTTAATTGATATTCAAAATGATTACTTTCCAAATGGAAAAATGGAATTAAGCAATCCTGGAAAAGCAGCTGAAAATGCAGGTAAAATCCTTGATTGGTTTAGACAAAATAACCATCCTGTTTTTCATATTCAGCATATCTCAATTCAAGAAGGGGCAACTTTCTTTCTTCCAGACACAGATGGAGCCAAAATCAATGAAGCCGTTTTACCGTTACAGCATGAAAGTATTATCGTAAAACATAGACCTAACAGCTTTTTCAATACGGAATTAGAAAACAAATTAAGAGAAAATGGAGTCACTAAGCTAGTGATTTGCGGAATGATGACGCATATGTGCATTGATGCCACAGTCAGAGCTGCAAGGGATCTAGGTTTTGAATGTACACTTATTGAAGATGCATGTACGACAAGGGACTTATCTTATCAAGAAAAGAAAGTGCCAGCTGATCAGGTTCATTATGCGTTCATCAGTGCACTAAACGGAATATATGCCCATGTCGTTTCAGCCGAGAATTTCCTGCAAAAGGAAGCTAACATGATCTTGAAAAACAACTAATATTAAAGGGAGATTGTTTTTAAAAACGATCTCCCTTTTTTATTGAAATCATGAACTTTTTTAAGATAAATGGGGATAGGTATTATGTTCTGTACCCTTTCGCTTTTCCTTAATAGAAATCACTCCAATTAAGCCAATCATGGAAAAGATTACGGGAGTGATGAAACCGAAGTAGTATCCATCACTTATACTTCCTGAAGCAGACTGGAAATGATCCAAAACATTTCCAAAGATGCTTGGCAGCAGTACAGCGCTTAGAAAACCACCGGTATTCGCAACCCCAGAGACAATGCCAGATTCTATTAGCGGAAAAGATTGACGAACGGCAGCAAACGTTAACGCACTTGCCCCATATCCAAAGCCAATGATAAAGAACAGCATACTGAGAACGAAAAGGGGCGGATTCCCACTAAATAATAGAAAGGTAGACCAGCTTAATAACATAATGATATGAACAATAACATAGAGACGTTTAATGGTTTCCAACCGACTTGAAATCCAGCTAGTTAGGGGAGCTCCGATAAGTGCCCCGATTAGACCAATCATGATGAGCTGACTCGCACCAGAACGTGTCATTCCATACACATTCATCCCATAGGGCACTGCCCACGAACTAATAAATCCAACATACGCGCCGACAACCCCAAAGTGACAAAAGAATAAAGCCCATGCCTGTCGATTCGAAAATATTCTTTGTAATAAATCAAACGTTTTTTCACGTTGTTTTTCATTTTTTACAAATGCTGATTCGTTTGGTTTTTTTAAGAGTACAAAATAAAGGAGAATGCCACAAAAACATAATAATAGTCCCGCTGAAAAAAAGGCCGCCCTCCAGCCAAGTAAATCAATCCATTCGGAGAAAGGGACTGTCGCCAAAAGGAAACCAAGGCTTCCTGTCATTCCAGCCAGACCAATTAATCGAACAAATTCCTTTGCATTAAACCATTGGCTCATTATTAACACCATATTGACCCAGATGGTCGCATCACCAGTCCCTGTCAGTATTCTAGCAAAAAACAGGACAAATTCATTCGTACCCAAACTATAAATGATTGTGCCTATGCCTGTAAGTATTGCACCTGCTATTAGAAAAAAATTAGGACCAAAACGATCCGCCAAAATACCCATCGGAATTTGCAAACCAGTGTATACAAAAAATTGCATACTTGTCAGTATCCCAATCGTTGAAGCTGTTACATGAAAATCCCTCATCACTTGATCTGTAATCAATCCTGGAGCGGTCCGCTGGCTCGACATTAATAAATAAGTGAACAATACAGAAGCAAATACAACCCATCTAAATCGGCTATTTTGTTTGTCCAATGTTTAATACTCCTGTTAACTTTTACACTATATATATGATTTTCCTGTAACGATAGAAATAAATTTTCTCCCAACAATCAGTTTCGTTTTAAATTAATTGTAAAAAAAAGTTAATTTTATTATATAATATTTATAATAAGCTTTTGGAGGTGTCATAATGATTTGGTTATATATACTGATGCCTGTCATTATATTAGGCGGAATTGCTATTTATTTTGATAAACGATCTGGGTTGACTCCACCAGATGAATTACAGCTTAGAGAGAAAATAAAAGAATATCCACCAGAAAACCACAACTCTTATGGACCATGAATAGATATTAAAAAATCAGCTCCAAAACCTCAGAGCTGATTTTTTTATCCTATTTATGGTCGATAATTGCCCAAAAAGCTGGTTTTACATTGTAATCAGGATCAAAAACAAATGGTGCATCCTTGCCTTTTTCTGGTGCCTTTGTAGCTGGAGTTTTGCTATCTAAAACAAGGTTTCCGTTTGCATCATAATAAACATCGGCACGGTCATTCAGCCAAGTATGGTTATCGGCAATGCCCCAGAATGTTACGTTACTAATTTTATCGCCCAATTTCTCATATAACTTGAACAAACGATCATAACGGTCCGCTTGATTCATGAATTTGAGTTCTGGAATGGCAGCATAGGTCGGATACGAATATACCGGCCATCCATACATACTTACATCAAGCTCGGTAATTTGGTTATCTAACCCAAGATCCGCAAACATGTTAATCGTCTTTTCAATATCAGCTTCAGAAGGCCAGCCAATTTGGATGTGAGACTGGTGGCCAACACCATCGATTGGAATACCCTCCTCCTTCAAGCTCTTAATTAGGTTGTAGAGGTACGTTCTTTTTGGTTCTACTTCTGTATTGTAATCATTAATATAAAGCTTGGCATCTGGAGCAGCATATTCTCGAGCCGTTGTAAAAGCGACTTTAATATAGTCTAGACCAGTAATTAGATACCATGGAGATTGACGATAACCATTAGGATTTCCACCCCATTCATCGATTACCTCATTCACAACGTCCCAGGATTTTACATCATTCTTATAGCGTGATACCACTGCTTTAATATGGTCATGTAAGCGCTGTAATAAAAGCTCTTTGTTTGCCTCAAGATTTCCTGGATCGGCAACCACTTGCTTTCCGTTTTGCCAAACGACCATTGGATTTCCATCTTTATCTTGGAAGAACCAATCTGGTACCTGGCTATGCCATACAAGGTTATGGCCGCGTACGTCCATGCCATTTTCTTTGGCAAAATTGATGATTTGGTCAGCAGGCCCCCAGTTAAATTGGCCTTCGGCTGGCTGCAAGCTTGCTGGCTTCATGACATTCTCAGCAACGATGCTATTAAAATGGCGCTTTAACATTTGCGCATCTTTTCCTTGTAACATCGAAGGTTCAACCGCTGCACCAATAGTGAAGGAATCTTTATATCTTTGGTCAAGCTGTGGTGCCTCTAATCCACTAATCGCTGGTTTGTTTGCATATGATGCTGTATCAGATGCAGATACGCTTGACATTCCTGCAGGTAATAATAAAGCTAAGGCTAATCCTGAAATAACGGGTTTACGTAAGACTTTTAGCATGTTTCTATCTCCTTTTTAAGAAATTTATTTTTGAAAAGGTTATTTAAAATCTGACAAACTAATAAACTCTCTAGCTTCTAGTCCCCAATTGTAACCATTCCAATAAAGTCGTCCAAAGTATGGTTCTGAAGCATCATGATTCGAGGTATTTGATATCGATCACTCTGGTCGGTACTAATGCCTCCCCCTACTTTGAAGGCTCCTTTAAATCCTAATTCTTTAAGTACAGAGATGGTATAGGCATTATAATTACCATAAGGATAGGCAAAAACATTTGTTGTCCTTCCTGTTAACTCTTTTAGTGCGATTGTTGCATCATTGATTTCTGCATATTGTTGCTCTCTGCTTAAGTTTGCTAGGAAAGTGTGTGTTACGGAATGATTTTGGATATCAACTCCATTTTCCATGATTGTCAGCATCTGGCTTGCCGTCATATTCCAGCTTCCGTTCACCCAGTTTGAAACCGTAAATTCAGTAGCCTTCATACCGTATTTTTGCAGGATAGGGAAAATATATTGTTAAAAGTCACTTGAATTATCATCAAATGTTAGTAAAATAGGTTTTTCAGGCATTGCAGCTTTTTTATCGAGGATGTTAAAATATTGCTTCATCGTTAATGTCCGATAGCCATTCTCCTTAAGGTAGGCCATTTCTTTTTCAAATTCTGCAAGAGGATATTGATATGGATTGTTCGGATCCGGATTTGGTTTAACGACATGATATAACATAACCGGAATCTTTACAGCTGTTGAATTTTCAGCTGATGCCAATGTTATATGGCTTTTACTAGAAACTATCATAAGTAGGAATACAAGAAGGAGACTGAATATTTTTTTCATACTATATCATCCTCTCGAAAAAACTTGTTTCAAATGTCCATTCAAAAAACAGGAATTTTGATAATAAAACATATCCACTTCTGATAATGAACCTAGCCCTCTATTGACACCTCCTATTTCATTATTTCCAGCAGATAAATAAAGAAAGGGCTTTCAATTGTGAATCAAAAATTAACTGCAGGATTACTTTACAACATTCATTCTATCAACCCAAAGATTGTTTATATACCCAACAAACTATATGTTTTACTTAAATTACTAAAGATGTGTCTCTTACTACTATAGTTAAATGTAAAAAAGAAGACTGATATAGCCAATTGGCAATATCAGCCTTCCTTCTTTTGGTCGTCTTGTTTATTTACTCGTTACTATTTCATTAATGCGGTCCTCGACGACTTTATCCATGAATTTTTCGAATGACTTTGTATCCAAGGAATTAAATTCTTTTGTATATTCCTTCCAAAGTGAGTTGAATTCTGAAGGTGAAGATAAGACTAATTTAGGGAAGTATTTCTTAATTAAATCGGTCTTTTTTGTTCCGAAAATTTGAGGCGCGGAACCTTGTTTAATGCTTGCACTCCAGGTTGGATACCATGGACGGTCATCAGGTTTTGCAAACAAGTCAGAGAATACGGTTGCACCATAAGCTTTTAGAATCGCTTTGTCGCCATCTGTATAAGACATTGTAGCAACTTCCGGCTGTTTTGATGGATTCCAAGCATTTCCATCACTATATAGTCCGTCTCCATGCGGCCAGTAATATTCAAACATTTTTAATCCAGATTCTTCACGATATTTTTGATCTGCTGTCTTTTCAGCTTGTTCAGGAGTTTGATAGAATCTTCCTTTGTCATTCACACTATATGTTTCATCTTTAATGCCCCAAAATGCTAACTTTTGATTTTCTTCTTTGGCAAGATTATCAAAATATTTAATTATACGCACAGGGTCTTTGGCACTAACAGTAATACCAATTCCACGGTTATTGATAAATGTCATCGGATCAATATATTGATCTTTTTGACCATCAAACGTAATTGGCAGCGGCATGTAACGCTTGTCGTCATTTCCTGCTGCTTTTAAATTATCCAATGCCTGTTGAACCTCCCAGCCATAATCGAAGAATCCTAACACGCGTCCGGATGAAATTTTAGCTAAGTATTCATCATAGTTTGCCACAAATGCCTCTTTATCAAAAAGGCCTTTGCTATTCAATTCATTTAATTTTTGCAGGTAACGCTTTGTTTCATCTTTGTTTGCATATACAGAAGTTTTATGTGTGTCCATATCAACCATTACTTCCCCATCATTTGGATAGCCGGCTAAATGGTTAGGTACATTTGATAGAGCATAGAAACGCCAGTCATATGTTAGTGCTGTAAAACCAATCGTTGATGACCCATCCACCTTTGGATGCTTAAGTTGATACTGTTCAATCAGATTGAAATATTCATCAAGCGTCTTAATTTTTGGATAACCGGCCTCTTTTAGAATGCCGCGTTGGATCCAAAAGGCACCTTGTGTAATATTTGGATCTGCCACAAAACTTTGTGGTGCGTTAAATGGAATGAAATAGATTTTTCCATCATTATCTTTCATTCTATTAAGATATGGACCATACAATTTTTTTAGATTCGGAGCATGCTTCTCGATTAAGTCAGTAAGATTAATCAACCCGCCGGCATCCAAAACTTTATCAATTCCGGCATCAGGTGATAGAATGTCCGGATATTTTCCACTGGCGATCATTGTCCCTATTTTAGTATTTAAATCACCTGCTAGATATTCAACCTTGAAATTATCACCTGTTTGTTCTTCTAATTTTTTACCAATGGTTGTTTCATTTGTGTTCATGTTTTTACCTGGGGTGCCTGCATTAAAATAAGTAAATGTTACTGGGGATAAATCCTTGCTGCCTGATTTGTTTGGTTTGCTGCTGGCGCTTTCGTCTTTTGTGCACCCGACAATAGAAATCAAAAGTACAAGCAATAATACTACAGACAAAAATTTCTTAAGCATTTTTCAACCCCCTGTTTTATTTATGAAAGCACTAGGTTATAGGGTAATTGAATCATAACCACTGTACCTATTTGTTTCTCACTTTGGAAAGTAAACTGAAATTGATTGCGGTAATAAAGCTTCAATCGATAATAGACATTTTTAATCCCTACATTTTCTCCGATTTCTTCGCCCCTTTCTAAAGAAGCCAACAATTCCTCCTTCTTCACTTGCGTCATTCCGGATCCATTATCTTCTATACAGAAACATAAAATATCCTTTTCCAGAGTAATCCTAACTTTGATTTCGCCATCTTCCTTCATCGGTTCTATACCGTGGATGCTGGCATTTTCGATAAATGGTAATAATGCCATGTTAGGAATCAAACAATCCTCTGCAGTTTCATCCACATGAATTTCGTAACTTAGCTTATCCCCGAATCTATATTTTTGTATTTCTAGAAAACTAATAATGAGATTAATCTCATCACTTACTGTTACAAAGTCTTTTCCCCATGTAAGAGAATTTCGGAAAATTTTTGCCATATTATGAATAATTTTGGCAGTTTCTTGTTCGTCTTTCATCAAGCTTCTCATTCGGATCGTCTCAAGTGCGTTAAATAAAAAGTGAGGGTTAATTTGACTTTGTAGTGCACTAAGCTGGGCACGATTTCGTTTTATTTCCAAATCCTGTTTTTGAATATTAGCTAGAAAAACATCATGAATAAGCTCTTTTATTTTTTTTGTCATTCGATTAAATTCACTAGACAATTGTCCAATTTCGTCTGTATATTCAGGATCAGGAATCCTTTCAAAGTTTTGATCACCTAATTTCTTTACATGCCTTAAGATCCGATGCAGTCTATTTAAAAAAGATCGATTAATTAAAATAATGATGATAGAAGGGATTAATATATTGATGATGGCAAGATAAATAATAAAATGCCCTGATTTATAAACGGTATTTAACATCGTTTTTTCCGATATCGTTCCAATCACTGTCCAGTTTCGCAGGTATGCTTGATTCAAGGCGGGCGATTTAAGAATAACAGTCCGATTTGTTTTCGATAAACTACTGAAATGGATGAATTTCTTTCTCCATGCTAAATCCTTCTGAGTGGTATAAACAATTTCATCCTCGGCATTCAGTAGATAAACATTCCCTTTGAACGTAACATTATGAAAGATACTTTCAATAGTTGAAGGATTTAATTCGATTTTAACGACTTTTTGTTTGTTATTAAAATTAAAATAATCAAGCCTTCTCATAAGACTAAACGTTGGTGTTTGGTTATCAATCGGTGAATGTAAAACAATCGGAGATGCAGCACTCCTATCCATGTCTTGCTTGTACCAATTTGACTTCTTTATATCATTTGTTAATGGATAAACCCCTCCTGAATAAATAACTGTGGGGTTATCCGTATAAAATCGTATAGAATTAATAGATGGATTAATTGGACTTGATTGATTAAATGTTCGTAGAAACATATCATAATTCTCCACGTAATCAACATCTGTTAAATAGTCCTTCTCGAGGAAAAGATTAATTTTTGCATTCGTATAGAGGGAAGACGATATCCCGACGGCATCGTCGATAATCTTGCCAAAATCATTTCTAATTTGTCTCAGCGCCAGCTCTGAGTCGTGTATTTGCTGTTTTTTTACATTGTTGATAGTAACTGAATAAAAGATAATATTCGTTAAAACGATTGGAATGAATACAGAGAAAATATACATAAATAGTAACTTATTACTTAAACGCACGTTATGAAAATTAAATTTAGCTCTTTTCATATTTATCTCACTTTTCTATTCTCATGAATTTTATGACGATATTCAGTGGGTGTTATTTTTTCAAGCCTGCCAAAAATAGTCACAAAATAATCGGTGTTATTAAACCCAACACTTTCAGCTATTTCATAAATCTTCATTTCCGTTTGACGCAGCAGCTTTTTTGCTTCACTAATTCTTACTTGTAATAAATAGTCTTTAAAATAAATTCCATAGGCTTTCTTAAATAACTGTCCTAAATAGACAGGATTCATATAAAACTTGGCAGCAATTGTTTTTAAACTAATATTTTCACGATAATGGAAATCAACGAATTGTTTAATCTTATTTGCCTCACCATTTGCAGATTTTTTTCGCAAAATGGCAATGTATTCTTTACTTTCTAACACATAATCAAGAAACAGTTTCCTTAATTGCTTTAGTGTTACATTATTATTTTGCAGATGGAGCATATTCTGAAAAGTTTTCAGTTGTGACTCATCCCCATCCATATTTTTAATAATCTTTAAGATTGAGTGTACGCATCGATTAATGGATGCGAGGACAGCCGCCCTTGCCATTCTTCTCCATGAAAACTGAAGGAATATTTTATCAATTGTTTCCATAATGGAAATGGTTGCATTCTCTTCAACTTGTTCCATTAGTAAATGGTAATACGAATCCTCAAGCTCGGTATAAGTGATTAATCTATTCTTTTCAAATTCATGATATAAGAAAATATTTTGTTCCTCTTGTGTATATTTATATTGACGTATTTCTTGAGCTGTTTCGTAAGAGTTTCTTATTAAATGTAATTTAGGAACGGCAGAACCAATATAAAAGGTAATCCTTTGATTACTACACTTTGTAAGTAATCCATATGTCCAGTGGGCAAATTTGGCAATTTGCATTTGGAATCGATTAAGATATGTAGAAGGAATAATTATTCCATAACTTCCTTGGCCCAGATCTTGAATTAGTACCCCAATCCTAGTGTCATTGATATCACGGATAATATTGGTTAATTTATCTTTAAGTTGACATTCAGCGTCACCGGGAAGCAGAGGCAAACCATTAACCTCAACCACCATATAGTAATATTCGGATACGTTTTTCAAGGATAAATCAGAGGATAATTCATTAACCTCCCTCTCATTTACCATTCCAAATATTAAGTTATCCAATATAATAGCTTTCTTCAGTTCAATATCTTTTTCAAACATTATCTTCTGTTCAGTTATGGATTTGGAAAGCGATTTTAGGGTCTGCTCTACTTCCTCTTGATCTATTGGCTTTAGGATAAAATCATGGACTCCATAACGAACAGCTTGTTGAGCGTATTTAAAATCACTGTGGCCGCTAATAATGATAAATTTAGGATGGTGCCCCTCTTTTTGCTTTAATTGTTTGATTAGCGTTAATCCATCTAAAACAGGCATTCGAATATCTGTAACTACCAAATCTGGTTTGATTTTATGTATTATTGAGAGTGCATCCTCTCCATTTGAAGCATCAGCTACAACCTCAAATCCACAGCTTTTCCAATCAATTAAACTTTTTAAGCCTTGTCGAAAAAAAATTTCGTCGTCAACTATTACTGCTTTGTGCATATCCGTTCCACTCCTTTTAATTGAACTAGTGAAAAGGGCTTTCCATATCTAAGAATAATATTCCCAATAATTTTAAAGCCCTCTTAAACGAATTGCTTGAGAGGGCTTCTTTATTCTTCTTTTTAAGGCATCCGAATTTTACAGTAATAAAAATGGCCGACTCGTAAAAAGAGTCAGCCCTTACCTTCTTATCCTTTTACAGATCCTGCTGCTATCCCTTCAACAATCCGATCGCTCAGAATAAAGTAAGCAATTAATACTGGAATAATACTGATCATTAGGGTTGCACCAATCGCTCCCCAATCTGTTAAGTATTGTCCGACAAAGTTGTTCACTCCAACGGTAATGGTCTTCCATTTATCGGAACTTAGGAATGTATTTACAAACACGAATTCATTCCAGTTATAAATCATGTTTATAATAACGGTTGTTGAAAGAACAGGTATAGTCATTGGCAATGTGATTTGGAAGAAGATCCTGTGGATAGAACATCCATCCATTACAGCTGCCTCTTCAATTTCCCGTGGAAGTGTTTTATAAAATCCTGCTAATATCATAATCGTAATCGGCAAATTAAACGCTACATAAGATAAAATGACGGAAACTGGGTTATCAATAAGATGTGTCGATTTAAAAATGTTGAATAATGGAATTAAGGTTGAGTGAAGGGGAATCATATACCCCGCCATAAACAAACCAAGAACCAGCCCGCTCAATTTCCAATGCATTCTGGTGATGGCAAACGTTACAAAGCTTGCAAGAATCACAGTAAGTACAACAGCTATAACGGTGTAAAGCACACTATTAAAAAAGTAAACATCAATATGGCCTGCTGACCATGCCTTTGCGTAGTTGCCCCACTGTGGATTTTGTGGCAGTGAGAACGGTGACATGCCAAAAACCTCTTGATTGGTTTTTAGGGAAAACAGGAGCAGCCAAATTAACGGGTAAATTTGAATAATCGCAATGATTCCCAGAATAACGTAAAGTACTCCGTATCCGATTCTACGTCCGAGCGATTTACTAGTTTTATAAGGAGCCGACAAGGTCGTATTGAATTTTGTTTCCATTACTGCTTTACTCATCTTTTTCACTCCCCTTTGTTAAAATTCAACTTCTTTAGAAGATAGTAATTTTTGAATCAGCCAAGTCATCACAAGACAGATGATTAATAATCCGAATCCAATCGCACTTCCATATCCGAAGTTATACTTACTAAAAGCTTCGGAATACATATAAGAGGCCATAACCTCACTTGCATGGTTAGGTCCGCCGCCAGTTAAGACAAAAATCAAGTCAAAATACTTTAATGAGCCGACAATTGCTAGAATAACCATGACTTTGATGACACCGGCAATGAGAGGAAGCTTTATTTTATAGGCAATTTGAATGGAAGTTGCTCCATCAATTTTCGCCGCTTCAATCAGTTCTTCCGGCACATTCTTTAAGGCTGCATAGAAAATAATGATATAGAAGCCCGCGTATTGCCAAACAATCGGAAAGAAGAGGGCATATAGCGCAATCTTAGAATCAGCTAACCAGACAGGAGGATTATCAACTCCAAATATGATTAACAATCTGTTAATCATGCCGTTTGTAGGGTCAAAAATCTTTGCCCACAGCTGTCCAATAGCAACCGAAGATAATAGCATCGGAATTAAATAAATTTTTCGTAAAAAGTTGGCACCTTTGATTTTACTTGCCAAGATCAGCGATAAAATTAAATAACCTACCAAGCTGACCGTAGAAAAAAGACCAAGCAGCAGGGAATGCCATGTACTCTGCCAAAATAATTTATCCTTGACTAACTCGATATAGTTATCTAAACCGATAAACTTCATCTTGCCGATGCCGTTCCAGTCCATTAATCCATAATAACCAGTTAAGACGATAGGGATATAAATTAAGAGAAGAATTAGAATTAACGCAGGAAGTACATAAAGGGTGATGACGAATTTGTTAGACATTACATTTTTCATTTTTCTATACTCCCTTCCTAAATAGATAGAGGGCATATCCGATATGCCCTCTATGACTTATAGCAACTTCATTACACTTGATTACTTTTGCTCTTTAGCAAGTGCATCCGCTTGCTGCTTAACAAAATCCTTCGGCGTAACTTGTTTTCCGAATAGAGCTGTGACTAAATCGTGGTGTAATTCTGATACAGCTGGGCTTGATTGAGTATCAAAATAGGTTGTAACGTTTGATGCTTCACTCAAATCTTTTAAGATATCAATGTACATTGGAGCAAGTTTTAATTTTGATGTATCAACTTTCGTAGCAGGGATAACACCAGCGTCTGTTACTGATTTTTCTCCCCATCTCTTCACGAGGTAGCCAACGAAATCTTTTGCTTCTTTTTGAACCTTAGAATCCTTTGCAACGAATAAACCTACACCAGGACCGCCAACATAACTGTTGATATCGGTACCCTTACCGCCTTCATAAGTTGGGAACTTGAAATATCCGATTTTATCTTTAAACTCTTGTTTAACATCAGGGCTTGTTGTATAGTTTGGCAATTCCCAAGTAGCTGTTAGGAACATTGCTGCCTTTTCATTCATAAAGTAACCTTTTGCATCATCGTTAGATAAAGCGCTGGCACCCTTTACGAAGCCGCCCATGTCAACAAGGTTTTGTACTTCTTGAGCTGCTTTAAGAATAGCCGGGTCATCCATTTTAGCTTTTCCATGGATAACATCTGTTAGAATAGTAGGTCCGCCGATACGGTCTGCAAGATACATAAACCAGAATGATGCCGGCCATCCATCTTTCGCTCCTACAGTGGCAGGAACGACTCCGTTATCAGCTAATGTTTTGACAACTTTTTTATACTCTTCAAAAGTTTTTGGAACTTCAAGGTTGTATTTCTTAAAGATTTCCTTGTTATAGAAAACGTATGAAATGTTTAACTCTAACGGCAGACCATACGTTTTTCCATCAACTGCATAGGACTCTTTTACACCAGGAATAAATGCATCTTTAAGATCTGGATTTTTATTTACTACATCGTCTAAAGGCGCTAACATGCCGCCATCTACATATGGCTTAATGAATCCATCTGACCAAGTCATACCAATATCAGGAAGCTCGTTAGAGGAAGCCAAAACTTTAAGCTTTTCTCTATATTGGTCAGGATTTAGGATTTCAGTTTCAATTTTGATATCTTTATGTTCCTTTTCATATTCTCCAATGATATCTTTAACAATGGAGAACTGGGCATTGGAACTGCCCTCAGGCCATAAATGCATGAATTTGATAACCTTTTTACCATCTGCGCTGCTGCTTTCCTCAGAAGAACTTGAAGAAGAACAACCTGCAAGTGCTAGAGAGACAAGCATGATTACAGACATGATAATTGCAACCGTTTTCTTTTTATACAATGTAATTCCCCCTATGACCTTTTCTTTGATTTTCCTTACATTTATAGAATACAGTCAGATTGTTCTGAAAAATAGGTCACGGCGATTAGGAAAAATACTACTATTTTTAGAAAGCCCTTTCATTGTTGTTTTTCCGGTATGCACTTGGTGTCATACCCTCTAATTCTTTGAATATCTTAATAAAATATTTAGCCGTTTTATACCCCGATTCTTCGGCGATGTCGTTGATTGGAAGGTTAGTAGAGATCAATAATTCCTTCGCACGTTGAATTCTCCGTCTTGTTACATATTCACTGAAGGTGAGCTTAACATGTTCCTTGAATAAGACACTTAAATAACTTGGGTTTAAATGAACATGATCGGCCACTTCTTTCTGGGTCAACTCATTCTTAATATTATTGTTGATATAATCGATTGCTTCCCTTATCGGTACACGATTCGAAGGATTTTGGGCATTAACATTCATGAGCTTCTGGTCTACGACTTTTTCTATCATTCCGGCCCGCTCTTGTTTTTCGACAGCTTGTACAGCACCTTCCACAGCCTCAATTAGGGCCTTTTTGCTAATCGGCTTTAGTAAATAGTTAATAACACCTAAACGAAGGGCTTCTTGGGCATATTCAAACTCAGAGTAGGCAGAAATAACAATGATGACTGGATAGATGTTTTGCTCCTTTGCTATTTTTAATAATTGCAGGCCTGTTATCTCCGGCATCCGGATATCCGTAATGAGAATATGGACCTTTTGTTTCTGCATAAGGTCCATGGCCTCTTCCCCATTTGAAGCAGTAAAGATTTGATAATTCCCATTTGCCCACGTATCCAATGTTTTTTTTAGCCCTTGGCGGGTTCTGGGTTCATCATCGACAACCAATATGGTTTTTGTATTTAACAAAGTTCTCCCTCTCCCCTCACAGGTATTACAAAAGAAACTGTTGTCCCCCTATTTACTTCACTTGTAATGGCAAGTCCACTTTTCAAACGATCTTGATAGTATAATTCCAGGCGTTTATGCACATTGGAAATCGCCATTCCACTGCCTTTTTTCATCGACATAACGCCACCGGATTGCATCGCCTGTTTAATAGATTCCAACTTTTCTTGGTCGATTCCGGGCCCATCATCTGATACACGTATTTCCAGGTACTCCAGATTCGCCGCAGGTTGAATAGAAACGCTTATCGTACATGGCCTCGACGTATTCCCAGCACCATGGAGGACAGCATTTTCTACTAACGGTTGAATCAACAATTTTGGGACTTTTACCCATTCCCATTCAGATGGCATATTAAGCTTCCATTTTAGCTGGTCACCAAACCGCATTTTCATAATTTCCATATAATTATCGATATGGTGAATTTCATCTTTAATTGTGACCCAGTCTCCATCCGTTTGTTTAGTTATGGTATAACGGAATAATTCAGACATGGCAACGACAAACTCGGCCAGTTCCTCCTCATCCTTATCCTCAAGCGTCCACTTAAGAGCGTCTAATGTATTAAATAGAAAATGAGGATTAATTTGAGCCTGCAATGCTTTTAATTCACTTCTGCTTCGAGTAATTTCTTTTTGATAAACCATTTGAATCAGATGATTGGTTTCTTTTACGAGTTGATTATAGGTACTATTTAATTCTTTGATCTCATTTACCGATGTCACACCAGGGTTCATTGTTAATGAGCCTGCGCTAGCCCGCTGCATCGTTTTCGTCAATTTGATTATTGGTCTTGAAATAAAAGTAGATAGAAATAGTGAACTGAAAAAAAAGATAATAAATCCAATAATACCCGAAATAATAATCCCAGCCTTTAGTACACTAATACCCTCGGTAAAAGCTTTTATTGGAGTTAGAATAATCAAAGTCCAGCCTGTTTCGTTCGAGGTCTGTTTGGTTACCATGTATTCCTGCTTGTCCAATGAAAGGGTAAGTGAATTATTTGTTATGATAGGCTCGAGAGATTTTTTATAGTTGGATAAGATCGGCTTAGAGTTTCTGTCTAAAAGAATGGAATACTGGTTGGGAATCATGGCCTCATCTTGGTTGGCAAATTGTAGATAACTTCGATAGACACTAATGAGGAGATAACCGCCATTCGCATAGCCATGGCCCATTAAATTCACACGCCTTAGTGCTAGTATATTATCTGAATTACTCGGGTCATCTCCAATCCAAACCAGCCGGCCTTTTGCTTCATTAGCCTCTTGAATCCACTTGCCATCAATTCTCGTGATTAAATTCGTATCATCTAAAGGAAGTAATCGAGTCAAATTATTCGTATAAAGCTCAAAAGCAAATATCCCTTCCGTATTCGCCTGAATCGTGTTCACAATGCCTTTTAATTCCTGTCGTTCTGAAAAGGTAATCACCTTTCCTTCATATCCCTTTGTCAGGATTCTTTGGCTATTATCATTGGTCATAACTAGTTTAGATGCCGTACTAATTTGTTTATATAAAGACTCTAATCTTCCATTTGCTTCAACGGCAGTCTGATTCATTTGTTTTTCTGCGTTATTTTTCAGCAATGCGGACACCTGATTAAATGTTAGGAAGCCAACAATTAATAAGACAATCAGCATTACTACTAAAAAAACGACAAGTATTTGATTACGTAACGTGTTCCATTTATTTAAAAGTGAAAACATTTATGAATCACCTATTTATTTTAGAATAGTTTTTCATTTACTATAACGTATTCTTATGTGATAATAAATATTATTTCAATATACAAAATATTAGAAAATCTAACCAATGTTCAATCATGATTCAATGGGCTATAATTATCTCAAGTAAAATTGTATGTTCAGTTAATGAAAGGGAGATTTTTATGAATAAACTATCAATGAGAGGTCTTTACTCCCTTACCGAGTGGATTACCAAGTTTGCCTATCTCAATTTTTTATGGATTGGCTTTTCTTTACTTGGGTTAGTGCTATTCGGATTATCCCCTGCAACAGTGGCCATGTTTACGGTCCTGCGTAAATGGATAATGGGACAAAGTGATATTCCCGTGTTTCAAACCTTCAAAACTGCCTATAAAAAAGAGTTTCTTAGAAGCAATGGATTAGGGATTATTTTGGCTTTATTCGCAGGTCTTATTTTCACTGATTTGTACTACATGAAAATCGATGCCAGCCATTTACTTCAACTAACTAACATCCCTTTATACTTAATTATCTTTGCAATCATTATGAGCCTTTTGTATATTTTTCCGGTATACGTCCATTACAATGTTACGTTTATTCAACTATTTAAAAATGCTCTTTTCATTATGCTGATCAATCCGATAAATAACATTGTCATGCTGCTTGGAGTAATTGCTGTATACTTTGTGGTAAAAGTAATACCTGGACTATTATTTTTCTATGGAGGAAGCATAACAGCAGGGATTATTATGGCTTGCTGCTATCTATCCTTTCAAAAAATAGAAAAAAAGCAAAAGGGAGCACAAACCATTTAAATATGGGCTCCCTTTTTTACTTTAAATCTGTCCATTTAATAGACTACTTACGGTAACAAATTGATAGCCTTGGGATGATAATTCAGCCACTAGAATACGGACCGCTTCTATTGTTTGAGATCGGTCCCCGTAGCCATCATGGAAAAGCAGGATACTCCCATTTCTAACACAGTCTCTTGTTTTGGCAAGAATATGATCCACCCCTGGCTGTTCCCAGTCATGTGCTCCCAGATTTAGCGCTCCAATCATTGGATAGCTCTTTTGCTCTAGTACTGAGAGTGTTTCATGATTATAATCAAGGTAAGGAGGACGAAAGACAACTGGCTTTCGTCCAGCCAACTCCTCTATCAGACTCTCATTACGTTCAATTTCCTCTGAACATTTTTCCTGCGTTAATTGAGACAGCTTTGGGTGAGTAAAAGTATGATTTCCAATTTCATGTCCTTGTTCTGCCACTTTTTTTACCATTTCAGGATACTTGCTCATTTGCTTGCCAATCATAAAGAAAGTGGCTTTTCCGCCGGCTTCTGAAAAAATCTCTAATACTTGTGGTGTATAAATAGGATTGGGCCCGTCGTCAAACGTAATCGCAATAACCTTCTGCGATGCAGGAACTTCATTAATCATTTGGAATGCTCCCTCTCAAATTAATAAGGACCCCTAATAAAATCCTTTACATTTTCCTCATAGAATCGTTGTACGGCTTGCTTTTCTTCCTCTGAGAATGGTTTTGTCTCAAGGGCTGAAAGATTATCCTCAACCTGTTTGACATTTTTAAAACCAGGAATAATGCAAGTAATTTCTTTTTGGTCCAAGATCCAGCGCAGTGCGGCACCTGCCATCGATTTCCGGCCCTCGGCAATCCATTTTAACTGGTCTGCCAATTCTACACCTTTTCGGAATCCCAAACCGGCAAATGTTTCCCCGACATTAAATGCCTCTCCATTTTCATTAAAACGTCGGTGGTCATCTGCTTCAAAAACATGTTCAGCAGTAAATTTACCTGTCAGCAGCCCGCTGGCAAGCGGCAATCGAACGAGCAGGCCTGTCCCTTTTTGATACGCCTCAGGGATTAATGCTTCTAATGGCTTTTGACGGAACATATTAAAGATAATCTGCAGGCTTTTTACATTCGGATATTTCAAACAAATTAAGCCCTCTTCCACGGTTTCGACGCTGACTCCGTAGTGACGGATTTTCCCTTCTGTCTGCAAACGATCTAGTACCTCAAATACACTGCCATCTTTCAAAATTTCAGTGGCAGGGCAATGAATTTGGTACAAATCAATCGCTTCTCTGTTTAAGCGGCGCAGACTGGCTTCACAATATTCGGATACTTGTTCATAGCTGTAATTTTTCGAATCAAATATATCACCCTGCCGGCAGAATTTGGTTGCAATATAGATTTGATCCTCCTTGCCCTTTGTAGCTTTTGCCAATAACTCTTCGCTATGTCCATCCCCATACACATCTGCTGTATCAAAAAAGTTAACACCCTTTTCAATGGCATATTCCAAGGATTTTAGTGCTTCTGCGTCACTCGTCCTGCCCCATGAACCACCGATCGCCCATGTTCCAAAACTGACTTCACTAATCATGATTCCTGTATTGCCTAGTTCGCAATAATTCATTTTCAAAAACTCCTTTTTTATTCCTTTTCAATTCCAAACTTATAAACTGTTTTAGATGAATACTTCTGATCACTGTCTAAAATAATAGATGGAAAATGAGGATGATGGATGGCATCAGGCATCCTTTGAGTCTCCAAGCAAATACCAAGGTGTTTTCCAGATGGCGTTCCCCGGAATTCTCCTTCTGTTTTTAAGGAATTCCCCGAATATACTACAACCCCGGCCTCATCTGTTTCAATCGTCAAAACACGTCCGCTGTCAGGATCCTTCAAAACAATTTCGTTATCATGATTTGTCTTTAATAGAAACGGATGATCGTAACCGTTCCCTACTAAGACGTTTTGTGGATGGTCTGATGCAATACCTGTTTCTATTATTCTTTCACTTGTAAAATCAAATGGCGTATTTTTAACGTCCACAAAAATGCCTGTTGGAATATACTCCTGATCGAGTTCTAAAAATTGATCACTCTTAATTGTCAGGGCGTGATTCACGATATCCCTTTTCAGGCTGCCGCTAAGGTTAAAATAAGCATGGTTTGTGACGGTTAAAAGCGTCTTTTTATCAGTTTGGGCGGCATAGTGAATTGTGAATTCATTATTGTTATTTAGTGTATACGTCACCTGTATATATAGATTCCCAGGGTACCCTTCCTCGCCATCGGGGCTGAAATAAGAAAAACGCACTCCTTCTTCCATGACTTCCGCATCCCAAACAACCTTATCAAAACCTTTTATCCCGCCATGCAAATGGTTGTTACCGTCATTTTTAGCCAAAGTGTAAATTTGGCCATCCAGTTCGAAAGATCCGCCTTTAATTCGACCGCCCACTCTGCCAACGACTGCACCGAGAAAATAGGGATCCTTTAAATAATCGTTCAGTGAATCATGTCCAAGGACAACATTTTCGTAATTTCCGTTTTTATCAGGAACTACGATTTTCGTTATGGTACATCCATAATTGATCGCTGTAACTTCTACTCCGTTATCATTAACCAATGTAAATGATGAGACCGTCTGGTAATCAATTTGACCAAAACTCTTATAAATAACTTTCAATTTAATCTTCCCTCCATTTCTAGTAGATTAGATTAGTTGCGGTTCCAATCAAAGCCAATTTCTTTCAGAAATGCCCGGGCAAGGACCATATGTCCAGCAGTGGAAGGATGGACACGATCCCAAGCGATGGCTGCAGCATAGAGGTCCTTTAAAACCACATGAAAGGCAGCTTGCGAATCAACGAATATACAATTTGTTTCTTCTGCAATTCTTTTGACAGCCTGACCATATTGATCCATTGACTGGCGCATGGAATCCAACTGATTGCTTTCCAAATAAAATGGAGTCATTAGAACCATTTCTTTTACTAACGGCTTGGTCTCCATTACAAGATTCCGAAGCGTATCCTCATATTCATCAAGGTACACATGCCAGTCTTTAATAAACGGTGTATCATACTGACGCCATACATCGTTAATGCCAATCATAATAGATAACCAGTCTGGCTTTTGGCTAATTACATCCTCCTGCCATCTACTTTTCAAATCACGAACGGTGTTGCCACTGATCCCCTTATTCACCACGCGAATTCCAAGTTCCGGGTAAACGGCTTGCAAAAGCCCATCAACAAAGGAAACATAGCCCTTGCCGAGGGCGCCAAACAATCCTTCTCCTTCCGGTTTTACACGCTCACAATCTGTCACGGAGTCGCCAATAAATAATAGTTTTTGACCTTGTTCAAGCTTCAAAAACTTTTCCCTCCTTTTTTCATTAAGCTGTGTTAAACTATGTTGTTGATTTGCGCTCCAGGCGCTTCGCTTTCCGCGGGCGGTCCGGGGAGCCTCCTCGGCGCTGAAGCGCCTGTGGGGTCTCCCCTGCCCCGTCCTCCCGCAGGAGTCTCGCGCCTTCCGCTCCAATCAACAGAGTTTCAAAATCAATAATGACCTTTAACACAGCCAACATGATAAAAGGGGTTATCCAATGGATATCCCTCTTATCTGCTAGTGTCTATTTTATTGAGACATCATTTAATTCCAGATAGCCAGATGGACTAATAGAAAAGCCTTTTACATCCTTTGAGACAGCTGCTAAATTTTCTATGACTCGAACCGGAATATAAACCGCTTCTTTCATTTCTAATTGCTGTGACTGGGCATATAATTCTTTCCGCTTTTCTTGGTCTTTTTCACTGCGGGCAGCTTCAATTAAGCGATCTGCTTCTTTATTACTGTAGAAGAAGGTATTCCCAGCTCCACCCTGTGAGTTTGTATGGAAAAGGTTATACTGATTATAATCGGCATCACCCGTCGCATTTCTCCAGCTCAGGATAAACATTTCAGTGTCTCCCTTGTTTGCTTGGTCAACAAAGGTCCCATACTCCAACACTTGGATTTTTAATTTTACTCCAATCCCTTTTAATTGTGATTGAAGAACTTCGGCCATATTCACTCTTTCTTTGCTATCCATTGTTTTAAGGGTCACTTCAAAGCCATTTGGATAGCCTGCCTCAGCCAGTAATTTCTTTGCCTCATTTAAGTTATATTCGTACGCTTTCATATCAGGATTGTACCCGAAAACTTTTGAACCTAATAGCGAATTTGCCTTCTTCCCTACGTTGTTATAGACCCCTTTCAGGATGGAATCCATTTCAACTGCATGGGCAATGGCCTTCCGGACTCTTTCATCATTAAATGGTTTCTTTTGAACGTTAAAGCCAATATATTCGGTTCCATATCCTTCACTTCGATAAACATCTACTGCCTGCGAAGCTGCGACCGTATCCATCATTGGGACAGAAAGCGGTTCAGCAATTTGGGCTTCTCCCGTTTCCAGCATGGAAATTCTGGTGGTTTCCTCAGGTACGACCTTAAATACTACTTTGTCGACCTTTGCTTTTTCTCCCCAATAATTTTTATTTTTGGTTAAGACAATTTCTTGTCCAGGCGTCCACGATTCAAAAACAAATGGGCCCGTTCCATTTGGTTCTTTAATAATATTCTTTCCGTATTTTTCGATGGTTTTAGGACTAATGATTCCGCCTTCATGGCTTGCCAAAATTGAAAGCAGCGGGGAAAATGGCTCTGATAAAATAAACTGAACAGTATAGTCATCAATAACCTTTACTTCTTTTACCATTTTAAAAACAACAGCTCTTGGAGAAGCTACCTTAGGATCTAAGAGGCGATCAAAAGTAGCTTTCACTGCATTAGCATTAAAATCGGTACCATCATGGAATTTAACACCTTTTCTTAATTTGAATTCCCATGTGGTATCATTCACCTGCTCCCATTTTTCTGCTAACAATGGCTGGATTTCGGCATTTTTATCACGGCCAACTAAACCTTCATACACTTTGCGGTGTGTAACGCTTGCTGCATTGATTGTAGACATAAACTGCTGATCTAAATTTTCCGCATCAGACAAACGGGCTATCACTAGTGTGCCACCCTCTTTTGATGCGGTCTTCTTCCCAGTCTCTTTTGTGCTCACATCCTTATTGGTTGAGCACCCGGTAATAAGAAACAACACCAGCATCACCAGAAATAAACTTCTTCCCCCCCGAATTGCATTCATCGACTCTACCTCCTGAATATTTTTATAATCTTTGTTATTACTTGTCTAATTATAGAAAATATTCAGATAATTTTATTTCGAAAATATTTACTTAAATTTTCAATATCTTTACTTCTTTTTAATAATTTGATTCTTTGAAACTTGTCTGTTGATTTCTGCTCCAATCAACAGAGTTAAAAATATTAACATCAATCTTTTATACAGCCCACCAATTTTAAATAGAATCTACTACTTTAAAGGAAGGAGGAAATAATTCATTTTCTTGCAACTGCTGATAATCCCTTTCTAAATATCCCTTTTTCATTTTGTGAAAATATTGCTGCCCCTTTATCTTGATTTCTTCTAAATCAAGATTAGGGATTTTTTGATCCTTCATCACGATTTTTCCGTTAATAATAGATAGCTTTACGTCCCTTCCTGTTCCACTTAGAATCATGGTTCGGATTGGGTCGTCAAGAACCCCCATATGAAAACCATCTAAGTCAATGGCAATAATATCTGCTTTCGAGCCAACTGAAAGACGTCCTAGATCATCCCTGCCTAGAAATTTTGCTGCTCCAAGTGTAGCCGCCCGGAAGACATCAGCGTAGGTTGAATCCTCTACTTCTTTTTCGATAAATCGTGAAAACATACTTCCGGTCCGAATGTTTTGGAACATATCCGGCGGAAAGGTATCTGTTCCAAGCGCCAAATTGATTCCTGCTCTTTTATATTTTGCAAATGATTCTAATGCTGACATATGTCTGCCAATGATTAATGGACAATGAATGACAGTAGTGTTCGTTTCTTTTAAAAGAGTAATATCATCACCCCCGCCTTTATGCGCTTCACTATATCCTGCAATAAAATGAGCATGAGGAATTCCTGTTTTTGGACCAAGGAAGCCGAGGTTATATAAATACTGAATTGGCGTTACTCCGTACTTTTCTAAAATGGTGTGGTACTCAAAGCTTCCCTGTGCTGCATGTAGTTTAATAGGCACACCTAATTGATCACTATAATATTTTGTTTGGGTCAGGCTTTCTGCCGTTTGACACTCAATCCGTTCAGGTGCGAGCATCCCTCTGACCAATCCATCATACGTGCCATCGAATTCTTCCACAAACTTTACTGCCCGCTGCAAACCTTCTTTTCCTGCTGCTTCATCCCAGTAAAGCTTAATCGTGCTCTCAGGCTGTACCACTCTGATCCCTGATTGGTAGCTTGGACCAAGATAAATTCTTAATCCCAGACTAGCGGCATGATTTGCTGCAGCGCCAAGCTCCTCATACGTTTCTGCCCATTTTTTATAAAAAACTGATGTGATTGGCATCGCCGTTGTGACCCCATGAAGGATCAGTTGTGAATAGGCATAAAGGGATTTAAAGGCTTCCTCTTCAGCGGTCATGACCTCATGATGCCCGTTTTTGACATACTGCTCAGACCAAAGGAGGTTCTTTTGTCGTTTTGAACTAGCCTCTACATGTAAGATATCATGGTCAATATCACCTAACGCATTTAAATCAATAAAACCTGGACTAATGACCGCATTTCCTGCATCGATTTCCTCGTTTACTTCACCTGCGTAATTTTTTCCTACATAAATTATGGTGTTTTGTTCGTAAACGACCTCAGCGTTTTCAATTAGAACATGGTCATCACCATCAAAACCAATGACGTATCTGCCCTTCAGTTTAGTTATCATTTTTATTCCTCCTTTCGTCAACTACCTATTAATAAATTATAAAAAAATAACATCCTAATTATTTTCGGAATCATTACTCTTTTTTAAAATATTTCTACTTTTTAAGATTTTCGGCACCTATAGGCTAATGTCTCATATCGTATAAATAAGGCAGAAATTAGTCATTTTCCTCACCTATACCACACCTAGTCCCCTTTAAGGCTGAACCATAACCAATCCGATTTCTGCTCCCTGTTTATTCAGAAAGCAAAAAGGGGGAATTTATCATGCCAGAAATCATCATTCTACTTATTTTCCTTATTTTTACGATATTTCTTGTCTTGGGGGTGGTCTCCCAAATCAAACGAACTGCTGGAAAGTGGATTTATTATAGCCTGTCAGCGATTAGCTTTATAGGTGTTATTTTCATGTTATTCTTTCATGTTGGGAACCTATTCGACCAAGGTAAACAAAATGATTCACCCGGTGTAGTGACCCCAGTTGACAGCGGTCAGAATAACGGGCCTGATCCAGTCAAAGAAGATCCACCTGTTAAGGAGAATCCGCCGCCTGATACACCAAGTGAGGAAAAACCTGATAGCCCAGCTCCGGAAACACCCGAAAAAATTAATGTACCCGCCGATGAAATTGTAAAGTATGAAGTTGTTAAAGGAGATACACTTTACTCCATTGCAACTCGCGCAGAAGTAACAGTGATAAAAATTAAACAATGGAATAACCTTAAATCCGATGTCATTTATGCAGGTCAGATCTTAAAGCTTTATGGAAAAAGTGTTGAGCCCCCGCCGCCTGTGGAACCTCCTAAACAGGATCCACCGCCAACTACTGCTTCGTCCGTACTCATTTCTAATGGCAGCCTGCAGAAAAAAGAAATTGCCTTAACCTTTGATGCCGGAAGTGATGCCGCGGGGATTGCGATTTTAGACGTTCTGAAGAAATATAATCTAAAAGCAACCTTTTTCCTGACCGGTAAATGGGTTGAAAAATATCCATATCTTGCAAAAAGAATAGCCGATGAAGGACACGAAATTGGCAACCATTCTTATTCCCATCCAGATGCATTAAAGACGACTGCCTCTGCCTTTAAACAGGATATTATTAAGGCGGATCAGGCGATTAAAAAAGCGACCGGAAAATCCCCACAGCCCTATTTCCGCTTTCCATTTGGTTCTTACAACCCTGCAGCATTAAAAACCGTTGGCCAAGCAGGTTATCCATACAGTATTCAATGGTCACTCGATACGATTGACTGGCAGCAGCCATCCACTGAGACACTCGTATCAAGGATAAAAGCTGGTGCAAGCAATGGCGATATCATTCTTATGCATATTGGGGGCATCAATACCCCTGGAGCTGTTGACACCGTCATTCCCTGGCTGCAAGCACAAGGCTACAAATTGGTTACGCTAACAGAACTATTAAATTAAAGTAAGGCCGGCCTAGCCGGCCCTTTTTGCATTTTTTAATGAAGGGAATCATAAAATGGACAAGGAAGGTTTATTGGGAGGGATTATTGCAGCCGGATATGAAAAAAACACTCTTAACCTATTTCTGTTTACTTTTTGGTGCTACGCTGCAAGGATTCTCTATGTCTATCTTTTTATTTCCGCACTCGATCCCTTCAGGAGGTGCAGCAGGGCTAGCTATTTTATTGAATCACTGGTTCCATTTATCACTTGGATTTTCCTTATGGCTGGCAAATATTGTTTTTTTAATGTTTGCCTTAAAATATTTTGGGTTCACCTGGACAATACGAACCATTATTTCCGTTGCAACAACCTCTACAGTCGTCAGCTTCTTAACTTCTCAAGTCTCCTTGCAGCATGTAAATATATTGTTTGATATTGTTGGAGGTTCTATCTTTTTTGGTATTGGTGTAGGATTATTGATTCGAGCAGGAGCTTCGAGCGGAGGAATGGTCATTCCGGCATTAATGATTGCTAATTACAAGAATTGGAGCCCTGGAAAAGTGATGATGGGAATTAATTTTTTAATCTTTTTATTTACAGCTCTTGTCATTAATTATAAAATTGTTATATTTGCTATTATTTGCCAATTTTTCTCCACTAATATTATTGATTATATCTATAATTTCAAGTTTCAAAAACTAACATTTTTATCTTCTAATTGGAGAAAAAAATAGAAGATCCCTGCTAAAGGATCTTCTTTTCTCTTAAATAGGCAATGATTGCCTCGACTGACTGATCAATTGAAAGTTTATTCGTTTCAATAATGATTTCTGGGATATCTGGAATTTCATATGGGGAGGAGATTCCAGTAAATTCAGGGATTTCACCCCTTCTCACTTTTACATATAGACCCTTGGGATCTCGATCCTCGCATACATCAATGGGACATTTGACAAATATTTCAATAAATTCTTCCTGTTCGAATAATGTTCGAACTAACTCCCTGTCTTCCCGAAAAGGAGAAATAAACGCAGAGGAAACAATTTGGCCGCTATCAACAAAAAGCTTCGCTACTTCCCCAATTCTACGAATATTTTCCTTTCGGTCCTCAACCCTAAAGCTTAAATCACTATTCAAGCCATGACGGATATTGTCGCCATCTAATACATAACTTCGAAAGCCTAGTTCGAATAATGCATGGTCTACAGCGTTAGCCAACGTTGATTTCCCGGACCCTGATAAACCGGTAAACCATAAAACACAGCTTTTGTGCCCATTTAATTGATGGCGGTCTGTTTTTGTTACCGCGGATTGATGCCAAGTAATGTTGCTATTCCCCATTTCCTACACCCTTTAGTTTTTGGTATATACTTCCTTCATCCCTTGAATCAATATTTCGACTACTTCTGGACGACTGAACTCTTTCGGCGGCTGTTCTCCATTCTTCAACATTCCTCTAACTTTCGTTCCAGATAAAATGACATGATATTGAGGTTCATGAGGACATGTTTTTTCAGAGGCCATATTTTCACATTTTTTACAGTAAAAACTATGTTCAAAAAAGAGCGGTTTAATCCCTAGTTCCTCTTCAGAAAAGTGACTGAATATTTTTTGTGAATCATAGGTGCCATAATAATTTCCTACCCCTGCATGGTCTCTTCCTACAATAAAATGGGTACAGCCAAAATTTTTCCTAACGATCGCATGAAAAATAGCTTCTCTTGGTCCGGCATAGCGCATGGATGCCGGAAATACAGACAAAAAAACCCTATCTTTTGGGTAATAGTTTTCTAGCAGAACTTGATAACTTTTCATGCGAATTTCACTTGGGATATCATCAGCCTTTGTTTCCCCTACAAGCGGGTTTAGGAAGAGTCCATCGACAGTCTCCAATGCGGATTTTTGAATATATTCATGGGCCCGGTGAACAGGATTACGGGTTTGGAATCCCACGACCGTCTTCCAGCCTAATTCTTGAAATATCATCCTTGTTTGCAAAGGGTCTAAAAAGTAGCCTGTAAACATTAATTTAGGTGGCCGCTTAGTCAGGGTGATCGGACCTCCGACATAAATTTCTGCTCTTTCAAATAGTTTTTTTACACCTGGGTGATTTAAATCCAAGGTCCGATAAACCATTTCTGCCTCTAATTTTTTGTCCGGAAAAAAGATTTCCTCAATTCCCATCACACCATAGACTGTGCCCTTATGAACTAAATTGACCCTATCTCCTGCTTTTATTTCCATTGCCTTCGTTTTGTCAATGGCCAATGTAATCGGTATGGACCAAGGCAGTCCATTCGACAATCTCATATTTTTAACAACTGAGTCATAATCCGATTTTCCCATAAAACCTTCAAGTGGACTATAAGCTCCGTTGGAAATTAATTCCAAATCACTTATTTCTAATTTGTCGAGTTCTATATATTTAAGCGATAAATCAATCGAGTAATTATGGTCTATACGATTGATTAATTTACCGCCATGGGGCACACTTTCACTCACCATTTGTTCCTCCCAAAACCTCTATTGTTGATGAAGTCCGCATTCTGTTTTAGAATGACCCGACCAGCGGCCTGAACGGCTGTCATCTGTATTTGTAATTGCTTTTGTACATGTGGCACAGCCTATACTAGGATAACCTTTATCGTGTAATGGATTATAGGGGAGCTTGTTTAAGTGGATATAGGTCATGATATCACTCCAAGTCCAATGAATAAGGGGGCAAATTTTTATTTTATGGAATTTTTCATCTCTATTAATATAATTCGTGAGGCTCCTTGTTGGGGATTGTTCTCTTCTTAAACCAGAAATCCATGCGATTACATCATTTAAGGCATTTTTTAGAGGAACAACCTTCCTCATATGGCAGCAAAGATTTGGGTTATGATTCCAAAGCTCTTCACCATACCATTTCTCCTGCTGGTTTAGTGTCATAATTGGTTTGATCAATTCAATTTGTAATGTTGAATAACGCTCTTTAACTTTTTCTATTAATTCATAGGTCTCAGAAAAATGCAGGCCGGTATCAAGGAAAATAATCTTGGCGTTTTTCTTAACTTTATGAATTAAATCAATTAACACGATTCCCTCGGCTCCAAAGCTGCAGGCATAAACAATATCATCACCATATTCATCGAAGGCCCATTTTAACACATCTAAATAGTCTGGATGTTTATCCAGAAGCTCTGCCTCTTTTCGTTCATCCCAATTTTCATACGTCAACATTTCGGGCAAATCCATTCCTCCCTCTCAAAATGTTACGGTGATACATTCATTGTTACCGATTAAAATTTTATTCATATTATTTACATGACCATACTGATTATAGGAAATCGCCGCCCTGATCCAAGAACCATGGCCGAATGCTAGAATATTAGATGATTTTCGATATTTTTCTAAAAACAATTCAATTCTTTTCTCTAGATTTTGTATACTCTCGCCTAATACAATTTCCTTTGGAGATTCAGTCCACCTTTCGCCGAATTCTAAAATCATATCTGCCTTTGGTACACCTTCAAATACTCCAAAATCTAATTCGTCCAACAAATTTTCTATTTCGCACTTATAATCATAGAGCTTGGCTGTTTGATGAGTACGTTTTAATGAACTGGCTAAGACATGAGTAAATGGGGATAGTTTTTCGAGTAGCAATTGATTGTCAGCAATCTCTTTATTTACTTCGGCGGTAATTTCCGAAATGTCAATGTCTCGCCGTCCTTGAAGCCAAGTCCTTTTATTCCATTCTGTTGGAAGATGTCGTATTAAGGTAAGTTGCATTCATGCGCCTCCAAATAAAAGGTTTCACTTCTAAGTCCGCAACGCTGGGCTTCTAGAATTAGTACATCTGTTAATTTTACATTTCCTAAATTAACGTTCGGGCCGATTTCATTAATAAAGTACATTTGGTGCTTAGCTGCAGGAGCTTCAAAAATAATTTTATTATGATCAATATCTCTTAGTAATTCTCGAATTAAATCGGATCTTATGTTTCCGCATTGTTTATATATACCCGAAGTTCCAGAATCTCTTCCTTCCGTAATCACATAATTACAGCCTGCTTCTAACAAAAACTGGATCTCCCTTCTCCATTCAGAAATCGGCATTTCTTTATGGCAATCCTTGGATCCTACTTCTGATATAACATGAAAGTCCTTTTTAAATAGAGAAATAAGATGGAGGCGTTCTTGTAATGGAATTTCTAAGGTCCCCGTTGAAATTTCTACCCAGTTCACACCTAAATCATGTAAATAGGTTTGATACTCTGTGAGTTTATTTTGGAAATAGCATTTTTCAAATAATGTGCCGCCGCAATAAGGAATAATATTATAGTGCTGATACAGCTCTATTTTTTCCTTTATATTAGGTGTAACCAATGCAGATCCGATTCCAATTTTTGCAATGTCAATGTATGAGCTGTAATCAGCTAATATATTTTTTAATTCACCAATTGGAGTTCCGAAATCGACAACTGAAGTCAATCCGTGGGTTCTTGTTCCGGAAGTCCTTTTTGGCAAGGTTAAAAAATCCATAGGATGCGCCTCCTCTATTTTTCTAAAATAGATTATTCGGAAAATGGGTGAATGTGTAAATAATGGGCCCATTCCTAAGAAAATAGGCATTTGCCTGAATAAACAACAGCCTGGCATCAAACAATAATAAAGCTAATCATTATTGTCAGGGGTGTACTATCAGTGCCTAAGCAAAAACATAAAGGCTTAACGGTTCTCGCCATCGGTTCCATTCCGCTGATTCTTGTTCTGGGTAACTCGATGCTGATACCGATTCTTCCAAAAATGAAAGCAGAGCTGGATGTTTCTCAATTTAAGATTAGTTTCATTATTTCGGTCTTTTCGATTGCGGCTGCTGTTTCTATTCCCATTTTGGGTTACTTATCAGATCGGTTTTCAAGGAAGGCCGTGATTATCCCTGCGCTCATTTTATATGGAAGCGGCGGATTTTTAGCAGGAGCTGCAGCCGCTTGGTTTTCCAATTCTTATATGTGGATTCTTGCAGGCAGAATTATGCAGGGAATCGGCGCAGCTGGAACTGCACCGATTGCCATGGCTTTAACTGGGGACTTATTTAAAGGCGGAGAACAAAGCAAGGTTTTAGGATTAGTAGAAGCGTCAAATGGCTTCGGTAAGGTTATTAGTCCGATTATAGGCTCTTTATTAGCCCTTCTTTTCTGGTATGCCGTATTTTTTGCCTTTCCGATTTTTTGCCTTATCTCTGTGCTATTAACGATCTTTTTTATCAAGGAGAAGAAAAAGGAAAAAGAGCCGCCGCCAGTTGGGAAATATGTTAAAGGGCTGATTTCTGTTTTTAAAACGGAAGGACGCTGGTTATTTGCCGCTTATTTAACCGGGGCAACCTGCCTATTTGCTCTATTTGGAATTTTGTTCTATATTTCTGATATTCTTGAAAAGGAACATCATATTGATGGTTTGTTAAAAGGCAGTATCCTGGCGATTCCCCTTTTATTTATGACCACAACTTCGTATTTTACTGGCAGTAAAATCGGGAAAAAGATGAAATTAATGAAGGCGTTAATTATTTTAGGTTTGCTCTTAATGACTGCCTCTTTCTCGTCTTTGATTTTATTTCATAAATTAATTCCTTTTTTTGCTGTTCTTGTGATTAGCAGTATTGGGACAGGGCTTGTCCTCCCATGCATAAATAGTTTTATTACAGGATCTGTTTCAGCTGATCGGAGAGGCTTTGTTACTTCTCTATATGGTTCGGTTCGGTTCTTAGGAGTAGCCATCGGCCCGCCTATATTTAGTAAATTAATGGAGTGGTCCCGCACAGGGATGTTTCTAACAACTGCCGGGTTAACGTTGCTTTGCGGTCTGCTTTGCCTCATTCTAATTCATGTCGCGAAAAAAGAACCGGCAGAAAATAGCGATACATTGTTTGAAAAATTACAGTTTACATAAAGGGATGATTGGCTTGCAAATTTATTTTTCACCAGAGGTGATTACACCTGAATTTCAAGTCCTAAATGTCGTAGATTCAAAAAACAAAGCTGTTGGAAATGTCGCCTTTTTGTTTGATGAAAAAAAGTTGTTCGTTTATGGAATTCTGGAAGAAGAAGGCGTTGGTGCGGACTTTAAAGATTTGGTGACCCCGTATTTAAAAGGATTAACGAAAGCAAAGCCAGGTCTTGATATTTTCACTTGCTTATATGTTGGTTGTAAAAAAATAAAATTGAATGATGAGGAAGAAGGATAAGAGGAGACTCAAAATAAACTTTGAGTCTCCTCTTTTTTTATTAGCAAGACAAATACCCATTTCATAATTTAATGGTGTAAAGTCAATTGTTATAGATAAATACGGGGTGTGCTTAATGAGTATTGGTATCATTGTAATGGGTCTTATAATTGGATTTTTGGTGGGCCTGACAGGTGTAGGTGGAGCCGCGTTATTGACACCTGTTTTAATCCTGTTAGGTATTAATCCAGCCATTGCTGTAGGAACCGATCTTGTATATAATTCCATCACCAAGCTGTTCGGTTCAATCCAGCATTGGAGGCAAAAGACTATTAACCTCCAGCTTGTAAAATACTTAGCTATGGGCAGTATACCGAGTGCCATCGCCGCCGTTCTTATCCTGCATCTTTTTGATTCTTTTTTTCATAATCAAGAGCTAGTGATTAAGCATGCACTCGGATATGTTTTAATTTTAGTAGCCATTACCACACTTATCAAAACCTTTGCAAAGGATAAATTTGAATTGAATTCGATTCAATTGAAGCCTATTCGTGACAAAAGGTTTTTAACCATTGGAATTGGGGCTATTTTAGGATTTATCGTTGGGCTTACATCCATTGGCTCAGGATCATTATTCGCTTTAGCCATGTTGTATCTTTATAAAATGAGACCCTCTGAGCTAGTCGGGACGGATATCGCTCATGCCTTTTTATTGGTCTCTGCGGCAGGAATCATGCATGCAGGCATTGGCAATGTCGATTATCAACTAATGTTTAACCTTTTACTGGGTTCGATCCCAGGTGTCATTTTAGGCAGCACCTTATCAGCAAAATTCCCAGCAAAACCGCTCCGGACCATTTTAGCGGTAATCATTTTAATTAGTGGATTTAAACTAATTTAACCATGAGGCGAAAAAACACGGAAAAATTACCGTGTTTTTTCCATGTCCTTCTCTTCTAATCTAAATACATGTCCTTTTATTGGAATATTCAACATATAATGAGGTAGAAAAGGATAGATACAGGAGGATTTCATGTTTACCTTTATTGAAAAAGCCGTATTAGGAATGGCACTCTTAAGAATTATCTCAGGATGCATCGAGGTAAGTGCTGCTATTTTAATGATAAAGTTTAATTCGGTTGAAAAAGCACTTATAGTTAATAGTTCGCTTGCATTAGTCGGACCTCTCATATTGATTTTAACTACAACAATCGGGACTTTGAGCATTGTTGAAAAAATATCGTATATAAAGATGCTATGGATTTTCCTCGGTGTCAGTTTCATATTAATAGGTGTAAAGTCATAGAGTCTTTTCTTCCCCATCCGTAAATGGTATGATACTTTTCGAGATTACTATTTTAAAGGATGGTTAAGAAAAGATGTACAAGCTGCTTAATATTGCGCTTATTTCCACTTTAGTGCTTTCAGGCTGCAGCCTATCAAAGGCGGACGCAAAGATGCACAAAGCAGAAAAACCGGTTAAACAAACAGAGAAATCTAAAGAACCTGAGACTAAACAACCAGAAGTGAACAAAGTGACAGCCTTCGAGCCAAAAGCTGGCATTTCAGTCAGCCCCTTCGCCTATGAATCAACCAATGCCATGATATCTATAATTGATAGAACAGTAGAAGTGTCAGAGATAAACTACCATATTTGGCGTACAGCCGACGGTCCAGCAAATATGAAATCATTTATTTCTAATCAAAAAGAAAATAATTTTTCGTATTTATTTAATACCAAGGAATTTTCAGGGAAGCGCGGCGAGTACCAGGTAGAGGCATATGGCGTTCACCCAGATGGAACTGAGGAGCTGCTGGCGAAGTCGTCCATAACGTTTCAACAATATGTACCGATTCTGATGTATCACGCGATTGATGAATATAAAGGTGAAGGACTAAAAGAGTTATTCGTAACCCCAGCTAATTTCGAAGCTCAAATGCGCTATTTAAAGGATAATGGCTACACCCTTCTCACCTTTGAACGCTGGGATGAAATAAATAAGGTAAATAAACCGATACTCGTTACTTTCGACGATGGCATGAAAAATAATTTAAATGCTT
Source organism: Neobacillus sp. NRS-1170 (assembly GCF_050468025.1). NCBI lineage: Bacteria > Bacillati > Bacillota > Bacilli > Caryophanales > Bacillaceae > Neobacillus > Neobacillus sp. NRS-1170. Next base: position 121,140 of record NZ_JBITPF010000011.1, read on the forward strand.
TTCGGATCCTACAAGAATTGAAAGATGACAAGTTCCTTCCCACTGCTACGGAATATGTCATCGCCAGCTACATCGACAGCGGGGATTATCGCTTATCTTCATCAGATATAAAGGAAATGGTGAATTCGGGAATATTCTCTGTTCAATCCCATACGATGTCCCACGCGGATCTTCCGAAAATTACCAATTATAAGGAAGAGCTTTATGCTTCAAAGGAAAAAATTGAGCAAATAACTGGAAAACCCGTTATTGCCATCGCCTACCCCTATGGTCATTTTAATAATCAAGTTGTAGAGGAAACGAAGAAATACTATCAATTCGCCACTACCACAAAACCTGGGCAATTTATTGAGAAGGGTGCACCAGATGAAATGTTGCTCATGCATCGCGTTCGCATCTCTTACTCAACCACCATTAATCAATTCGCTGCATTGGTTGAACCAAAATAGGAAGCCGGATAGCTTCCCCAGATTGTCGAGAAAGGGTATTTTTCTCGGCAATTTTTATTTGTCCGAATGGGACTTGATTTACTACTTACGCATTAGATATTCTGTCAAAATAATAATTCGTCCTCCGGAATATTTAGAGAGGAGAAAAAATCGGTTTAAAATAAAATCGACATGTTTTCTTTACTTACCGGTTTTGTAACCGTTTACAGTCGTTGAAACCTTTTTTATTAACAATGTATGATGTCGAAAGTAATAATTTTGTCGAAATTTATCTAAATCTTTAATTTTCTGACATCTTATATTACCAACACAGACATGTTATAATCTATATTAATATTATTTTAATATTATAAATTTTTAAAATCAGTCCAATTGACAGGAAGGAAGGTCCATTAAAAGACATGGTAACTACTGACAACGCTGCAATTCCGCAGCCTAAAACGTACGGCCCGCTTGGTAACCTCCCACAACTAGATGTACATAAACCAACACAATCCATCATGAAACTTAGCTATGAGTTCGGTCCTATTTTTAAACTGAAATTTCCGACTGGGACTGGTATATTTATTTCTTCTGCTGAATTAGTAGAAGATGCATCCGATGAGTCGCGTTTCGATAAGCTTGTCAATGCACCGTTGCAAAAAGTACGATCCTTTTCAGGAGATGGTCTATTTACGAGCTGGACCAAGGAGGAAAATTGGAAGAAGGCTCATAATATTCTCCTCCCTAGCTTTAGTCAAAGTGCCATGAAAGGGTACCATTCGATGATGGTGGATATTGCAGTCCAGCTCATTCAAAAATGGGCCAGACTAAATTCTGACGAAATGATAGATGTTTCGGAAGATATGACCCGCCTGACGTTAGATACAATTGGATTATGCGGATTCAATTATCGCTTTAACAGCTTTTACCGTGAAAAACCACACCGTTTTATTAAAAGCATGAGCCGTGCTCTTGATGAAGCAATGAATCAAAGCAATCGTCTTGGCTTACATGATAAATTAATGGTAAAGAAAAAGCAGCAGTTTAAACGCGATATTCAATACATGTTTTCATTAGTTGATCAAATCATTGAAGAACGTAAATCGAGTGAAGATCATGACGCGGAAGACCTTCTTTCACGGATGCTAAACAGTGCGGATCCAGCTACAGGTGAAAAGCTAAGTGACGAAAATATCCGCTATCAAATTATAACGTTTTTAATTGCCGGCCATGAAACGACAAGTGGATTACTTTCCTTTACCTTGTATTTTCTAATGAAACACCCAGAAATCTTGGCAAAGGCATACTCGGAGGTAGACCGAGTACTAACTGGTACTATACCAACGTATCAACAAGTTCGCAGTTTAAAATACATTCGCATGATTTTAAATGAGTCCTTAAGACTATGGCCTACTGCACCGCTCTTCTCTCTTTATGCAAAAGAAGACACGATGCTGGCTGGTAAATATCCCCTTAAGAAACGGGATGTTGTCAACGTATTTAATTTAAAACTTCATCGTGATACGGCTGCATGGGGCGAAGATGTTGAGGAATTCAGACCAGAAAGATTTGAGGATCCTAAAACCGTCCCGCACCATGCCTATAAACCATTTGGTAACGGCCAACGTGCATGTATTGGACAACAATTTGCGATGCACGAAGCTACATTATTAATTGGAATGATTTTAAAGCACTTCCAGCTGATCGACCATACCAATTATCAATTGTCCGTTAAAGAAACCTTGACACTTAAGCCAGACGGTTTAACAATGCAGGTCCGTCCGCGTGAATCCCAAAGTGAGGATTCCTTATTACTAAATCAGACCGGTGAAGATATTAATAAACCAAAGATTGAATTACCTCCGGCTAGTCAATCCGTCATGGGGTCGCACAACACCCCTTTTCTTGTGCTATATGGTTCAAATATGGGTACATCAGAAGGGATTGCCAAGGATTTGGCGGTAACAGCTCGTTTCAAAGGTTTCCAAAGTGAGGCTGCCCCGCTCGATGGGTTTGCCGGCACCCTTCCTAAAGAAGGCTTAGTAGTAATTGTTTCTTCTTCTTATAATGGCAACCCGCCAAAAAATGCCCGCAAATTTGTGAAGTGGCTTAAAGAGGAAGAAACAAACTTAAATGGAGTTCGTTATGCCGTTTTCGGTTGCGGTGACACCAATTGGGCAAGCACCTATCAAAGTATACCGAATTTTATAGATGAAAAACTGGCTGAAAAAGGCGCCACTCGATTAGTACAAAAGGGGCAAGGCGATGCCAGCAGCGAATTTGAAAAGCAGTTCGAGGATTGGCATGAAAAATTTTGGCCTAATGTCATCGAGGCATTGGGGATAGAATTCACGGAAGAGCCTGCTCAGTCTGTCAATGGTTTAACGATTCAATTTGTAAATGGGGATTCCCAGCATCAAGAAAAGGCTAATTTCGAAGAAAATGTCCATATTGAAGAACTTCCACATAATTCAGCAGGACTAGTGGAACGTGCTCTTCTTCGTTATGGTTTGGAAGGAAAAGACCAATTAGTTTTGACAGGAATAAAACATGATGCAGCACATCTTCCATTAGATTTTCCGGTTCGTGCCGGGGATTTGCTAAGCTTTAGTGTTGATCTCGAGGAGACTGTTACACAAGAACAACTTCAGGAACTTGCTTCCTTTACAGTATGTCCTCCACATAAAAGAGAAATAGATGCCCTTCTTAATGAGGATTCATACAAAGTCCATGTCGTTGATAAAGGAATTTCAATGCTATCCTTATTAGAAAAATATCCGGCATGCGAACTCCCTTTTGAAAGATTTATTGAGCTTTTATCACCTCTGAAGCAAACAAGTAAAGCAAAATAAAAAAAGAGGCTGACCAAAAGTTGTTTCATCGACTTTTTGCGTCACCTCTTTTTTCTATTCAATTAGAACGGATTGATTGTATTTTTTTAAAAGTATGGCAAATGTTTGACGTTCATCATCTGTCCAGGTTCTCATTACCTCTCCTACTCTTTTCATCCTTAGATGTTTATCTTCTTTTAACTCCGTTAAACCTTGTTCGGTTATCTGAAGCGAATAAGCCCTCCCATCGGTTTCATCAGGAATCCGATACAATAAGCCTTTTTGTTCTAAAGCGGCAGCTTGTCTGCTTACAGTAGAAATATCTAGTTGAAATTCACCAGCCAAAGCTTTCACTCCGGCAGCACCATTTGTAGCTATTTGATGAAGTAACAGATACGCAGAGCGGTCAAGATGGCCAACTTTTTTATGAGAAGTTGCAGATGTTATTCTGCGAATGAGGACTGCCAATTCTAACTCAATGATTTCCAAGGAATCATCATACATTTTCTAATCTCCCCCATCTATACTTATTTTCTACGAATAATGATAACATACTCCGATGAGCAAATGTAATGCAGGACGATTGTGCATTATTGATTTACACTATTGACACTCTGAATAATAGTTGTATAATACAAATATATACTTTCATTATACAACTATTTTCAAGTTAAAAACAAAGGGAATCTTTAAAAGGGGAGAAATTAAATGTCATCAACATCGCAATCAGTTGCATCAGGTTCAGCAAAGGGTTCATCGATAGAAAAAAACGAATCTAGTTTACTAAAACAACCAAAGGCTGTCTGGGCTGTTTTTTTCGCTTGTATTATTGCTTTTATGGGACTAGGTCTTGTTGACCCTATCCTACCGGCAATTGCTGAGAAGCTGCATGCTTCACAAAGCCAAGTAACCCTGCTATTCACCAGCTATAATGCCGTAATGGCGGTGGCGATGCTGATTACTGGGATGATTTCGTCAAGACTCGGAATCAAATGGACTCTTATGGTGGGGATCGTTATCATCGCTGTTTTCTCTGCATTGGGTGGTTCGTCCAATGGTATTTGGGCACTTGTTGGTCTTCGTGGAGGATGGGGTTTAGGTAATGCCTTGTTTGTGGCAACTGCTTTAGCAGCTATTGTGTCGCTCTCAAATAGTGGAACCGCAAAAGCGATTATCCTATATGAAGCGGCTATCGGACTTGGGATCTCTGTTGGTCCCCTTCTTGGCGGCTGGTTAGGCGCTATGTCTTGGAGAGGCCCTTTCCTTGGTGTAGCATCTTTAATGGTCATTGCATTCTTTGGTTTATTAATCTTAATGCCAAAAGCCACATCACAAAATACAGTACAAACTAAAACATCCTTGGCCGATCCGTTTAGAGCCTTGAAACATCGTTCATTGCTTGTTTTCGGTATCGCTGCTGCTTTATATAACTTTGGATTTTTTACTTTATTAGCCTTTGCACCATTCGTTATGGGCTTGGATGAACATGGATTAGGATATGTTTTCTTAGGCTGGGGAATTTTATTAGCTGTCACTTCGGTTTTCATGGCACCAAAATTACAGGCTCGATTTGGAACAATTAAATCTATGTGTGCAATGTTAACTTTGTTTGCCCTAGTTTTAGTTGCAATGGGCATTTGGACTACAACACAATGGGTAATCATTGCAGCGGTTATCGTTGCGGGGGCTTTATTAGGTAATAATAATACTCTGATTACGACTGCTGTAATGAACGCGGCCCCAGTTCAAAGGTCAACTGCATCTGCCGCTTACAGCTTTTTACGCTTTATCGGCGGTGCGATTGCTCCATATACAGCTGGAAAGCTAGCCGAGATTTACAACCCATCCGTCCCGTTTATTGTTGGAGCTGGATTTGTATTAGTTTCCGTGCTGTTTATCTGGTTTAATGCGAAGCATATTAAACATGTGGATGATGTTGGTGCTGGGCATTAATAATACGAAAGGATCTGCCATAAAAAAGCAGATCCTTTTTTTCTTACTCACTTTTATTTTCTATTTATTTCACTCACTAAACCCATACGACATATCATCCGGATCGGAGCCTACTCGTTCATCTTTGTTGAGCCCATCAATTTTTTCCATATCCTCTAAAGATAATTCAAAATCAAAAATATCGGCATTTTCAATGATTCGCTGCTCTTTGATTGATTTTGGAATGGTAACCACTTTATTTTGCAGATCCCAGCGTAAAATCACTTGAGCTGCGGATTTTCCATGCTTTGCAGCAACTTCCGTAATCACTGGATTATTTAATAACTGCCCTTGTTTAAGCGGTGACCACGCTTCAAGCTGAATACCTTCCTTTTGACAAAAAGCTAGTAACTCTTTCTGTGTTAGATGTGGATGATATTCGACCTGGTTGACCATTGGTTTAATTTCGGCATCCTGTAGCAAGTCCTCTAAATGATGAATCTTAAAATTACTTACACCAATTGCCCGGACACGTCCGTCCTTGTATAACTTTTCAAGTGCTTTCCATGTTTCTTTATACTTGGTTTTTCCAGGCCAGTGAATTAGGTAGAGGTCCAAATAGTCCAGCCCAAGTTTCTTTAAGCTTGTTTCGTAAGCCTCAAGCGTTGAATCATACCCTTGGTCAGAATTCCACACTTTTGAAGTAATAAACAGTTCTTCTCTTGGTACACCTGCCTCTTTAATCCCCTGACCTACGCCCTCTTCATTTTGATAAATGGCAGCTGTATCAATGCTTATATAACCATTTTTAATTGCCGACTTAACAGATTCAATAACTTCGGAACCTTCCTTTACTTTAAAAACACCGAGCCCAAACCATGGCATTTCAACACCATTATGTAGGGTTGTTGTATCCTTTAAACTTGTTGGCATTGATATTCTCCTTTCTTTAGTAAAAATTTCTCCTACCTAAAATACTATAATAAGTTGTGAAATTTATCCAAGAACTATGCTCAAAAAATAAAGCACCCAAGAGAGTGCTTGTCCAATTCTTTATTCTGTTGCTCGTTGAATAACAATATCCTCAATTACACGATGCTTACTTAATTGCCCAGTATGTACTATCTGCTGACCACGATTTTGCCTTTTGTGTACCTTTTGATTTATTTCATTTAATAGAAGACCGGAAAATAATAAATATGGGACAACAATAACTCGTCCGGCCGCACCATTGCTAATATTCTCCAAACCTTCATCGAGTCTTGGTTCAGCCGCTGCCAAAAAACAAACTGAAACCCGCTCCACACCAAGACGCTGACGAATACCAAAAGAAATTTCTGTAAAGGCATCGTGAATACTGGGATCACTGCTGCCTCTCCCGACAATCAGAAGAGAATCGTTTGAAGTTAAATCTGATGCAGTATCTCTAACAAGTTCAGCTACACCATCAAGGAGGATCCCCTGAACTCCGAAAGGATCCTTTACCTTTATAGGAATGTGAGGATAATTCTCACGCAAAGCAGAAAGAGCATAAGGGATATCTTCCTTTATATGACCGGCAGCTAAAAGGAACAGCGGAACAACAGTCACTTCCGTTGCTCCCCTTTCTACACATCGCCGAAAGCCCTCTTCAATAAATGGGTGAGTCAGCTCTAGGAAACTGACTTCCTGAATCGGGACATTAATCCTATCCATTACCCTTTGGATAAAGGAGATGGCTTCCTTCGCCCCTTTTTTCGAACGAGTTCCATGGCCAATGTATAGAATTGCCTTCACGGTGATTGCTCCCTTCACTCGAAACCTTCTAAATTATGTTCTTCTCTCGCAGATAATTTAATACCTGTTCTACCGCTTCTCCAACTGAAACTTGATGAGAATGAATAGTGATTTCCGGTTTCTCAGGGGCTTCATAAGGAGAATCAATCCCTGTAAAATCCTTTATCTCTCCGCGGCGCGCTTTTGCATAAAGTTGCTTTGGATCACGTTTTTCACATTCTTCGATTGGACAGCTAACAAAAACTTCAATGAATTCTCCCTCATTAAATAAATCCCTTACCTGTTCCCGATCGGAGCGGAAAGGGGAAATAAAGGCGGTTGTGACGATTTTTCCGCTATCCACGAAAAGCTTCGCCACTTCCCCAATACGACGAATGTTTTCTGTTCGGTCATGGTCTGAAAATCCAAGGTCTTTGTTTAAACCGTGGCGAATATTGTCACCATCGAGAACATACTCATTAATTCCTTGGCGGAACAATTCATTGGAGACTGCATTAGCGATTGTCGATTTGCCAGAACCAGAAAGACCAGTAAACCAAAGTGTACAGCTTCCATGTCCATTTTGTGCATTACGATCAGCTTTCGAGATGGTTGTATCGTGCCATGTGATATTCGTTGATTTACTCATCTTAGTTCACCCTTAAACAGTTGTTTTTTCTCTCATGCCTTCAATTAAAACTTCGACCACTTCTTTTCTGCTGAAGGTTGACGGTGGAAGCTGACCGGCACGTAGTAATTCTCTAACCTTTGTACCAGAAAGAATCACACGATCTTCCTTACCATGCGGGCAAGTTTTATCCGATGCCATACCATCGCATTTTGTGCAGTAGAAGCTATGCTCAAAGAATAAAGGTTTAATTCCAAGCTCTTCTTCTGTAAAATTACTAAAAATGTGCTGTGCATCGTAGGTTCCATAATAGTTGCCTACTCCAGCATGGTCACGGCCTACAATAAAGTGGGTGCAGCCAAAATTCTTCCGGGCAATCGCATGAAAAACTGCTTCCCTAGGACCAGCATATCGCATTGCAGCTGGGTAAACTCCGAGCTGAACACGTTCTTTAGGATAGTAGTTTTCTAGTAATACACGATAGCTTTTAAGGCGGACATCTGCTGGGACATCGTCAGACTTTGTTTCACCAACAAGCGGATTAACAAACAGTCCATCAACCGTCTCAAGAGCAGCTTTTTGAATATACTCATGGGCGCGGTGAATAGGATTACGAGTTTGGAAACCAACTACAGTCTTCCAGCCTTTTTCTTCAAATAACGCACGGGTTTCCTTTGGCTCGAACCAAACATCTCCGAAAACGCCTTTTTCCGGTTTTTTAACTAGGACTACATCTCCGGCAACATAAACAGGGCCTCTTTCAAATAGACGTTTCACACCAGGATGAGCAAGTTCATTTGTCTTATATACTTCAAGAGCTTCTTTCTCTAAGTCTGGCTCATACCATTCAGATACCTTAATAACTCCATAAACTTCATCATTATATTTTAACTTAATTTCCTCACCCGCAACTAGCGTACCTGCAAATTCATAGGATACAGGCAGGGTAACAGGAATCGACCAAATCGTATTATCCGCCAAACGCATATTGCTTACAACAGACTCATAATCTTCTTTCCCAAGGAATCCTTTTAATGGACTAAAAAGCCCAATACCAATCAATTCAAGGTCACTTAATGCAATCGTATCAATATTAAGTACTTTTTCAACATTTGAAAAATCATAGTAAGGATCGAAGGCTTCTACAAGCTTTCCTCCATGAGGTTTTGGTAAAAATGACATAATGATCAACCTTTCTTTACTAGTTTAAATTCATTTGTGATTGTTGTATTGGAAGCCGCACCAGATGGTGAAGACTTTCTCATTAAGGACAGAACTCCGAAGACGGAGATGAGAGCACCAATCATAACTATGATTGGGTAAAAATTTTGGACAATTACTAATTGAATGATCGTATAGGAAAGCACCATTGATAAAACGGGTGAAACAATCCAAACTTTCAACAACTGTACAACGATGTCCTTTTTCAAAACAGATTTCCCATGCTTGGCAAAACCAATTCCTATAATCGAAGACGTAGTGATTTGCGTTAATGGCACCGGTATTCCGAATATGGAAGCAGCAGTGACAATGCTTGCTCCAGTACCTGAAATGACACAGCCTTCTTCTAACTTAAGAGTGGTAATTTTTTTGCCATTTGTTTCAATCACTTTGTGACCAAGAAGGAAAGCACCTAAGGCAACCGCCAGACCGCCCCAAAGAACTCCACTTCCTTTAGACATTAAACCCGCAGCCACTAATGGTCCAACAGCATTTGCCACATTGTTCATTCCTGCTGAAAAGGCTTCGAACAATCCCATGATGATAACCATTACTACCAAAATGGGACCAGCTTTTGACTTTTCAACAAAGGACTTTATTGGTTTTATTTTTAAAAAGCTGGCAGCAAGGATTGCAATCACAAAGGCTGCAAAGGGTGTGAACAGCCAAAACAGGGCAATCCATAAAAGCTTCCCTAGGTATACCGATTGATAGACAATACCTGCGCCAACCACAGAACCTACCGTAACTTCGCTGGTGGATAGCGGAATTCCAAAAACATTTGCTAAAAATAAGGATAATGCTGCTGCGGCTAGCACAATTAAGGCTATCGCATTTGTAAAAGTACTGCTTGGAACAATACCGCTGCCAATTGTTTTGACAACCTCTCCACCACCAAGCCAGGCACCTAGAAAGACTACTATTCCACAAAGGAACAAGGCCACTTGTTTTTTGATTACTCCGGCACCATAGGAAATTCCCATTGAGGCGGCTGCCCCGCTGGCTCCAATATTTACGGCAAAGAATAATCCGATGGTAACAGCAATGATTGTAAGCGTTAGAACCCCCTCCTTACGATGAGTGCAAACCGCACTCAGTCTTGCTGCTTCCGGTCCAGCGTCCTTCACGAGAATCACCATTAGAGCTTACAGGCTGAGTACAAGGAAAACATCCAATACTTGGATAATTTCGATCGTGCAATTCGTTATAAGGAAGGTCTTTCTCGCGGATATAGGACCAGACTTCATCCCATGTCCAGTGAATCAATGGACAAATTTTAATATTTTCAAATTTGTCATCCTTGTTAAGAAATTGAGTATTCTGCCTTGTTGGTGACTGCTCGCGGCGAAGCCCCGAGATCCAAGCTTCCTTCTGGGTCAGCGTTTCCCTTAACGGAATTACTTTTCGAATTTGACAGCATTGGTTTGGATCCCGTTTCCATAAAGCTGATCCATATTGGGCAGATTGTTCATCCAATGTAAGTGCCGGCTGTTTCTTTTCAATTTTCAATGTAGGGAAACGGGCTTGGATTTTATCAATGACATCATAGGTTTCCAAAAAATGCAGCCCTGTGTCTAAAAAAACAATATGGGCATCTGGTTTCACCTGGTGAATCAAATCAATTAATACAATTGCTTCCGCACCAAAACTGGATGCATAAACAATTTTCTCTTCTTGATAATTGTTATAGGCCCACTTTAGAACGCCAAGAGCACCCTTGGTTTCATCTTCTATAGAAAACGAATCTGAAATTTGATTCCAATTTTCATAAGTTACTGAACTCGTCATTTCTTATTAGCCTCCTCTCAGTCTATAAAAAAAGCAGTCTTCCATCAGAATTTTGGTGAAGACCGCCTCTAGTTTTTCTAGTCAGCGTGTTTTATTCGATTGAATACGAACCTTTTCATTTTTCTCAATTTGTATTACCTTGCCATCTTGAACCACTAGGGTGATGGATCCGAATTTTAATGTGCCAAGCATTTGCTCAAGGTGTGAAGCAATTTCTTGCCATTCTGATGGTTTCAGATAATTCGCCCCCCTTTTCACAAAAACGCCTCTCCCATTAAGGAAAGGCGTCTTCAATTATGTAAAACACCTTATCTCCCAAAATGAGCACATTTTGCTGGAATTGGCACCTTTCTTCGTAGGTTGCCGGGCTTCAACGGGCCAGTCCCTCAGCCGCTCTAGATAAGCGATATTTAGTTGATGTCATTAATCCTACTATACCAATAGGGATTCGTCAATATAAATGATTAAAATATTTTAACAATTTATTTTGTTTAAATAACTGTGATTAGAATAAATGAAGTATGCTGGGAAAAAACTACTTTCAAACCATTTAATGATAAGGAGATTCCCAATGGATAAAGAACTATCGTATGGAGATGATTATAAATTTATTCCCGCCACTTCTATAAGCAGCGGTGTTGGGATTAATGTATTACCAGATTTGTATTGTCACACCATTCAGATTGTCAATATTTGCATAGTTGGTAACCCTGATTCAGGGGCATTTTTATTGGTTGATGCAGGTATGCCTGGATCTGCCGATGAAATTATCTCGGCAACGGAGGAGCGTTTTGGTACTGGCTGCAGGCCGCAAGCGATTATTTTAACACACGGACATTTTGACCATGTGGGTGCGATTATTGAGTTAGTCAATCATTGGAGAGTCCCAGTTTATGCACATGAAATGGAATTACCTTATTTAACAGGTAAAGAAAGCTATCCAGAACCAGATCCGACTGTAGAAGGCGGAATGGTGGCGAAGATGTCTCCTATATTTCCAAATGAGCCAATCAATCTTGGAACGAGAGTTGAAAAACTCCCTTCTGATGGAAGCGTCCCACATTTGCCTGGATTCCGCTGGATCCATACACCAGGACATACTCCTGGTCATGTTTCCTTTTTCAGAGAGGAAGACCGCGCTTTAATTGCCGGTGATGCTTTTATTAATGTAAAACAGGATTCGTTGTATAAGGTCATTACTCAGGAACAAGGTATAAATGGGCCCCCGAGATACTTTACAACCGATTGGCAGGCAGCCTGGGAATCAGTTAAAAAATTGGAAGCATTGAAGCCCTCTGTTGCTGTAACAGGCCATGGATTCCCAGTGACTGGAGACGTGTTAGAGGATGGATTGAAAAGACTTGTATGCGAGTTTGATCGAATCGCAATTCCGGATTATGGTAAATATGTGGATGGTAATTTGCATTAAAAACAAAGTTATAATAAGTTCGGTGTTTTCATTTACCGTTGAAGCTTGTTTTTTTGATTTTCAGGCAATGAAACGCACTTTCATTTACCGCAGATACCTTTTTTTTTGATTTTCGGGCAATAAAACGCTCTTCAAATAAAAAGGATTGCAAGCCTCGCTTGCAATCCTTTTTATTTATATCATGATTTTGCAAATATCGTTTGTAAACTCAACTGGGTCATTGATTGGAAGACCTTCAATTAACAGGGCCTGATTATACAACAGGCTCGTGTATAAAGACAATTTTTCTTTATCGTTCGCAAATGAATCTTTTAACGACTTGAATACTTCGTGATTTGTATTAATCTCTAATACCTTATCAGCTTTAATATTTTGGTTGCCAGGCATGGCTTTCAAAATTTTCTCCATCTCAATCGTGACTTCACCATCAGTGGTTAAACATACCGGATGGGTCTTTAATCTTTTTGAAACTCTAACATCCGTTACTTTGCCGGATAAGATGTTTTTCATATATTCAAACAGGTCCTTGTTTTCCGTCTCTTCTCCTGAATCATTTTGCTTTTCATCTGCCTCAATTCCGAGATCACCGCTAGAGACAGATTTGAATTCTTTTTCCTTGTAGTTCATAAGCATTTTGATCGCAAACTCGTCAATATCATCGGTGAAATATATAATCTCATAACCTTTGTCTGCCACTAGCTCAGTCTGCGGCAATTTTTCAATTCTTTCAATGGAATCACCGGTAGCATAATAAATATATTTCTGATCCTCCGGCATTCTTGAAACATATTCATCTAAGGTTACCATTTTCTTTTCCTTAGAAGAATAGAACATCAATAGATCCTGCAGTTCTTCTTTATGTGTTCCGAAATCACTGTAAACACCGTATTTTAACTGTCGCCCAAATGACTTGTAAAACTCATCATATTTTTCGCGTTCATTTTTCAATAAAGCTTGCAATTCGCTTTTGATTTTCTTGCTGATATTTTTCGCGATCAGCTTTAACTGGCGGTCATGCTGCAGCATTTCACGTGAAATATTCAGTGATAAATCCTCTGAGTCGACCATACCTTTGACAAAGCTAAAGTAGTCCGGAAGTAAATCAGAGCATTTGTTCATAATTAATACTCCACTGGAATAAAGCTCTAAGCCCTTTTCAAATTCAGGTGAATAGTAGTCGAACGGAATGTTTTCCGGGATATAAAGGATGGCATTATATCTTACTGCCCCATCAACACTGATATGGATATGCTTTAATGGCTTATCAAAACCATAATGCTTTTCTGCATAGAAATTAGCATAATCTTCATCAGTCAGGTCCTTTTTGTTCTTGCGCCAAATTGGAACCATACTATTGATGGTTTGTTCTTCTTGATAATCTTCGTATTCATTTTCGCTGCCTTCTTTAAGTCTTTTTGAAGAAACCTCCATTTTAATTGGGTAGCGAATAAAGTCTGAGTATTTTTTAATGATCGATTTTAAACGATATTCCTCTAAATACTCATCGTAATTCTCGTCTTCGGTATTCTCTTTAATTTTCAAAATTATTTCCGTACCTACGGAATCTTTCTCACATGGAACAATCGTATATCCTTCCGCTCCTCTGGATTCCCATTTGTAGGCCGTATCGCTGCCTAACGCTTTGCTAGTAACGGTAACAACGTCAGCCACCATAAAGGCAGAATAAAACCCGACACCAAATTGACCAATGATTTCATGGCCATCTTTCACTTCATTTTCGCTTTTAAAGGCTAATGAGCCGCTCTTGGCAATGGTTCCAAGATTATTTTCAAGCTCTTCCTTTGTCATCCCAATTCCAGTATCGGTGATTGTCAGGGTCCTGACTGCATTATCAGCATTTACCTTTATGTAGTAGCTATCTTTATCAAAGGTTAAAGAATCATCTGTTAACGCTTTATAATAGAGTTTGTCAATGGCATCGCTTGCATTGGAGATTAACTCTCTTAGAAAAATCTCACGATGAGTATAAATGGAGTTAATCATCATGTCTAATAGTCGTTTGGATTCAGCTTGAAACTGTTTTGTTTCCATCATTTAAGATATCCCCTTTCAAATTTGAAAAATCAATTCCTTAATATACTCGTTAGCACTCCATCTCTTTGAGTGCTAACCATTATTTTAAATATCATAAATATTTTACTTAGTCAATCCCTGTAAGGGAAATATACAAAAAACTGCCCAAGTTAAGCTCGGGCAGCTGGCTTATTTATTGGAATCCGTTTTATCTTTTTTATTATAATCGTATTTTGAACGATCAACTGGAGTAAAGTTTTGAGGGGTGTAGAAACGTAATAAATCCCCATTCACAACCTTATCCGAAAGTAATAATTTTTCTTCTACGATTTTCTGGTCTTTCTTAGCCTCTTCTACCTGATCATCATCTAATTTCATCCCGCTATTGGAATTATAGAATTTACCACCAACAGAGGTAATCGTTGGACTAACAAAATCTCCATTGCGGAATGGAATCAAATCATCGTGCTGTTCTGACAACAAATCAGTACCAAATTGAATATAATTTTTTGTATCAATACCTAACAAATGCAGCAGTGTAGGAAGAATATCAACTTGTCCGCCATATTCGTGGCTTACTCCGCCTTCCATACCGGGTACACGAATGAAGAAAGGTACACGTTGTAATCCAGAGCTTTCAAAAGGAGTAATTTCTTTTCCTAGCACTTTTTCCATAGCTTTATTATGGTTTTCTGAAATACCGTAGTGGTCACCGTACATAATAATAATGGAATGATCATATAGTCCTGATTTCTTCAAGTAATCAAAGAATTGCTTTAATGCTTCGTCTGCATAACGGGCAGTCTGGAAATACGTATCAACTGATTTATCTCCTGTAGTAGCCGGTGCTATCGTCGCCTCTTTTTCGTCAAGAGGGTAAGGATAGTGATTCGATACGGTGATAAATTTTGTATAGAATGGCTTCGGCAATGTTTCTAATAATGGAATGGATTGATTAAAGAAAGGCTTGTCCATCAGTCCATATTCCGCTAAGTTACCAGTGTCCATCTTATAGTATTGTGAATCAAAGAATTTGTCATAACCAAACGATTTATAAATTTCATTTCTGTTCCAGAAGCTTCCAGAATTCCCATGGAAAACGGCAGAAGTATATCCATTCTGTCCTAAGATAGCTGGAGCTGCCTGGTACGTATTTAAACCTTTAGTAGTAAAAGCCGAGCCTTGTGGTAACCCGAATAACGAGTTTTCCAGCATAAATTCTGCATCAGACGTTTTACCTTGGGCGGTCTGATGGAAAAAGTTATCGAAATATAGAGTATTCTTATCTTTCGTTAATGAATTTAAAAATGGAGTCACTTCTTCTCCATTTAACTTGTAATTAATCAGGAAGTTTTGCATGGATTCAAGATGTAAATAAATCACATTCATGCCTTTACCGGCACCAAAGTATTTCGGATTCGGACTAGCATAATTTGATTGCGTATAATTGAGGACTTCTGTAACGTCATCACTGTTTGCCATAACTCTTTGAGCAGATGCTTTTGTACTATTAACTGCATCGTAAATCGTATAATTATACATCCCTAAATACTTCACAATATAGTTACGGTCAAATCCTCTTGTCAATAATTGCGGACGATCAACTTCAGCTAATGCAAGATTGAAACATGAAATGAACAATGTAATGGAAAATAAGGCAGCTAATTTATGGCGGCCCATATCTTTGACCTCAAGTTTTACAAAACGAAAGGCCATTAAAGCAATCAAAACAACGATATCCACAAAAAACAAATAATCATAAGGCCTTAATAAGGAAGTAACACTGCTGCTTACGTCACCAAAATTTTGGGTCTGAGTTAATGTCGGGAGTGTAATAAAATCATTAAAGAAACGATAATAAACAACATTGGCATATAAAAGAAACGACAAGAAAAAGTCTATAATAATTAACCAAATATATTTTTTACGGCCCTTAAAAAAGAATGCCAATCCTAAAAACAAAAGAGATGATCCCAATGGATTAATAAATAATAAAAACTTTTGTAAATAATTTTCTATGCCTAAGTCAAACTGTGTTAGTTGGACTATATATGTTTTTATCCAAAGGAAAAATACAGCCAAAAAGAAAAAGCCAACATATTTATTAAAAATACCTTGACCTTTTTGAAACAAAGTATTCATTTATTAACACCTACCTTATAGTACATATTACATACTTTTAAAATACAGTTCTATATCATATTCAATCCAATCCAACTATCATTTATCATAACTACTAAATATGTCCTATTTATGAACAAATTATGAAATAAGGAGAATTTTTAATAAAAAAGGCTCTTTTAAACTTTGTTGTTGATTTGCGCTCCAGTCGGTTCGCTTCAATCAACAATGTTAAAAATCAACAATGCCCTTTAACAGAACCAATAAAAAAACGCACTAAAGAAGAATCCATAGTGCGTTGATGTTCGATATTTTATTGAATGCCTAGTGCTTTTTTCGTTACTGGTCCAGCAATACCATCGACTGTCAGCTTTCGGGCTTTTTGAAATTGTCGCAGAGCATTTTCGGTATTTACTCCAAAAATTCCATCTGTCCCTTTCGTATTATATCCTAGGGAAGTCAGCTTTTGTTGAAGATCCATTACGGCTGGACCCTGGCTGCCTCTCTTAAGGATACCTCCATTTGTACTTACTGGTACTGCCGGTGTACTAGACCCTCCTGAAACCTTATATCCATTGGCTGCAGCGATTGAATTAAAGGATTTTCCCGATGAGGTGATTACAACTGGAGTATTGATTGGCACTTGACTGAATAGCCACTCTACCTCATTATCATACATCCGAATACAGCCGCTGCTCACATAACCGCCGATGGAGCTTGGATTATTATTTCCATGAATGGCATACGTTGTTCCCCATGTCCCTCGTGCATTTAGTCCGAGCCAGCGGTTACCAAGGGGATTACGCGGGTCTCCTCCAGATATATGGCCTGTATAGTATGGCCTGTTCACAATCTTATTGACAATTTTAAATTTCCCTTCCGGCGTTAATGATTGGCTTCTTCCCGTCCCAACTTTAAACTCGCGGATAAATCGACCATTGTCATAGTACGCAAGACGGTTATTTGCCTTATTAATGATAATAAGCTTGCCCACAGAAGCCGCATACGCCGAGGGAATCCCAAAAGTGAAACTTGCCAACATCAACAAAACCACAACAAACAGTATACCCCATCTTCTTGGCACTGCTACCCCTCCAATACGATGTTTAAATGACCAATCCGTGTATCATATGTTGGAGAGGCTTGTTAAAATTACAATAATATTAAAATTATTACATTTTCCCAAAAAATAAAAAAACCCAAATATTAGACACTTTTTTATTTCAGTGGCAATCATTTGGGTTTTTTTTAGTTATCTCACTATTAAGGTACAGGCTTTTTTGAAGGCTTCATAGTAAACCCTTCATAACCTTTTTCCGCAATTTCGTCGCACTTTTGGCGGTAAGCTCCAACACCGCCAAGATAAATCAAAAATCTGCGCGGTTTTCCAGGAATATTCGCCCCCGTATACCAAGAGTCAGTCTTTGTAAATAGTGTTGCCTCTGCAACCTCTCTGCAATGTTGACTCCATGCTTCTTCAGCATCAACATTAGCCTCAATTGTTTCCATACCATTTTCTCGAAGATACTCAATGCAATCTCCTATCCATTCGACGTGTTGTTCAATTGACACAGGCATGTTGCTTAGGACGGAAGGACTTTCTGGACCAGTAATCATAAAGAAATTAGGAAAACCAGCTTTGGCTACTCCAAGGTAGGTTCTTGTCTGGGCTCCTCCCATCCATTTTTCCTTAAGGGACACACCATCTTTACCCCTGATATCCATTTTTAACAATGGTCCTGTCATACCATCGAAACCGGTTGCAAGTACAATCGCGTCAAGCTCATACTCTGCTTCAGTGGTTTTGATCCCCTTCTGTGTAATTTCCACAATAGGCGAACTTTTCACATCAACTAATGAAACATTGTCACGGTTAAATGTTTCATAATAATTGGTATCAATGATTGGCCTTTTAGTTCCGTAATAATAAGAGGGAAGCAGCTTTTGGGCCATTTCTGGTTTTTTAACAATTTCGCAAATTTTAGACCGGATGAATTCAGCTGCCGTTTCGTTAGCTGCTTCATTTATGGTGATGTCATAATAGGAGCTAAAAATGCCTAAACCGCCATTCTCCCAGGCGTCGTTGTATACCCGCTCACGTTCTTCTTTGGAAACTTCAAGTGCCGACTTGGTTGGAATAGGTACAGGCTGGCCTCCTTGGGACTCCCGCATTTGCTTCTTGATTTCATTAAAGTTTTCTTTTGATTGCCGGATGTATTCTGGGGCATAGGGATGGTTCCTCGCCGGTGCACTGTACTGTGGAGTCCGTTGGAAGACTGTAAGATGACCCGCCTCCTCAGCAATTACTGGGATTGCCTGGACTCCACTTGAGCCAGTTCCGATGATTCCAACCCGTTTACCCGTGAAATCAACTTTCTCATGCGGCCAGTGCCCTGTATGGTACCGCTCACCTTTAAAATTTTCTAAGCCCTTAAAATTAGGCAGATTGGCAGCAGAAAGACAACCCACGCCGGTGATAAAATACTTAGCCGTCACAGTCGTCCCATCATCTAACTGGATCTGCCAGTTATTTTGATCCTCATCGTATTGAGCCCCCGTGATGCGGGTTTTAAACTGGATATCGGGACGCAATTTGAATTTGTCCGCAACGAAGTTAAGGTACTTCAGTATTTCCGGCTGTTCAGGATATCGTGATGACCAGGTCCATTCTTTATAAAGTTCTTCCGAAAAAGTGTAGTTATAGTAGATGCTTTCCGAGTCACAGCGCGCTCCAGGGTAGCGATTCCAATACCAAGTGCCTCCAACCCCTTCTCCTGCCTCAAAAACCCGAGTGGAAAAACCTGCCTCGCGTAAGCGATACAGCATATATAAACCCGAAAAGCCTGCCCCAACGACAACCGCGTCGAAATTGTTAAGCTTATTGGCCATTTATCCCTACCCCCCACACAAAGTATTTTTGATCAAACTCTACTAACCTTTTGGTCAATTTCACTTAAAAATTTGGCGAATTTAGAAATAGATTCTTTAATTCTCTCAGGGAAAACAGCCATATTAGTAAAATATCCGTGGACTAAACCTGCTTCAATTGTCGTTTCAACTCTTACTCCAGCCTGCTTAAGGCGTTCCGCATAGGCCAATCCTTCATCTCTTAGAACGTCATTTTCTGCTGTTAGGACGTATGCAGGAGGTAAATCGGTTAAATCCTCAGCCAATAATGGCGCCACATATTTATTTTTTGTTTCCTCTTCACTATTAATATAGTAATTCCCAAACCAAATCATCAAATCCCGATCCAAACCAAATCCGTTTTCGAATTCTTGATAGGATTTCGTGTCGTAACCAAGGGCTGTTACTGGATAAATCAATACTTGTGCCGCTATCTTTGGTCCATTTTGTTCCTTTGCAAGCAATGAAACGACAGCAGAAAGGTTTCCACCAGCACTATCGCCACCCACTACAAGATTGGAAGCGTTTCCATTTAAAGACACAGCATTTTCACTTACCCACTTCAAAGCTGCATAGCTATCTTCAACAGGCACTGGGAACTTAAATTCCGGAGCCAGTCTATAATCCACCGAAACTACAACTCTTCCTGTCCTATTAGCAATCATTCGGCAGCTGGCATCTGAGGTTTCGAGATCCCCGATCACCCAGCCTCCGCCATGGTAATAAACAAAGAGAGGAAATGGTCCTTGGCCTTCAGGGGTATAAATTCTAACTTTAATTTCAGCATCATCTGCGACAGGAATCATTCTATCCTCCACCTTTGCAAGCGGAGCTAATTCCACTTCAACAGGCGGGGCTAGAGCAAACATTTCTCTAACTGTCTGTGCGTCTAAGGATTGGAGTGCGGGCATTTGGCTAAACATTTCTAAGTATACTTTTGCTTGTGGGTCTAAATTGGCCAAAACACATCTTCCCTTCTTATTTGAATATTTATCATACATTAAGAGATACGATTTCTCATAATGCCTATCTATAGGATATAATTATTTATATAGTTAGAATATTCCCATTTTTATACGTACTATATCCCCTAAAAGGAGTTGATAATTTGACTTCTCAGTATACCTTACAGCAACATATCCATAAGTTGGATAATGCTTCATGCCATGAGGAAAGGTTATATAAAATCCTGGAATCATATATGGAGCTCTTTCCTGTCAAGAATGCCTACTTATTTAGATTTTCTCCATTAGGCTACCTTGGAGAAGGTATTATTTTATTGACCCAAAATGGAATTGTGCATATAGGCGAAATTCGTGATGATATCCGTTCATTGCCCATCATTTATTCCGCTATTCGTGAGAAAAAAGCCAAGCATTGCACTGGTTTGGATCTGTTGAAGCAAATTAGCAGTAAGTACATAACGACCTCTAACATGAATTCTATCGTGGTTGTACCTATTTGCTACAGGTCTGTGGTTATTGGATATATTTGTTCAAATGAAGTTTCAGGGGAAGCAGTTTTTGACGATAAAACTCTGACAACACTGACCCATTATGGCAAATTAGTCGGAAAATACCTTGAAAAGTCTGAGATTGCTGAGGATTCACAAGTATTAAGCAAACGGGAATTAGAGGTCATGAGAAGAATCGCATGGGGAGAAAGCACAAAAGAAATGGCAGATTCTATGGATATAAGCGAATTGACGGTTAAACAATATGTAAAATCAGCCATCAAAAAGCTGGGAGCGCAAAATCGTTCACATGCTGTCGGAGAACTATTTCGAAAAGGGATTATTTCTTAAAAATTGAAAGCGCTTTATTTAGTGTCGGGGGGAGAAAAATGAAGTGGATTTTTCCATTTATTTCATTTGTCGGTGGTGTTGCAATAGCAATTCAAGCTCAAATTAATGGAGGATTAGGTAAAAAAACAGGGGCCTTAGAAGGCGCATTTATCTCGTTTTCAATAGGATCACTCGCCCTATTCTTTCTTGTCTTGTTCTTTGGCAAAGGCAATCTAGGAGCTATTTTTTCTGTACCAAAATGGCAGCTGTTTGGAGGGTTTCTAGGTGCATTATATGTATGCATCATGGTAATAGTTGTTCCAAAAATCGGAGTAGCCCCTACCATGGTTGCTGTAATAGCAGGGCAATTAATCATTGGAGCCTTAATCGATCATTTTGGACTTTTCGGGGGGAAAACAATTCCAATCGATACAAAAAAGATAATAGCCATTATCCTATTGTTTACTTCTGTCGTACTGTTTCAAAAAAAATAATTTTCTTTAAGGATTCCATTATATTGAATAAACGCATTGTGACATAATCACAATGCGCTTTTTGTTTCACCTTTTAATTCATAACCTGCCGCTCTGATAAATAAACTTTATAAGATAAGTATTGTCCAAACGAGGAGGGAGTTTATGTTTAAATTTTTTTCTTTTAGAAAAAAACAGGAAGAAAGTAAAATAAACTCTCAAATTGAAACGAAACTGGACAGGATTATTGAGTTACTAGAACAAGGTCAAAAGCAGAGCAGCGATAAAAATCTCCATTTTGATCATGTACAAATTGATTACTTAGAGAATATTGTTTTTCGCTTGGATAATATTGAAATTGACGAGTTGAGTGGGAAATTAATCATCGGGAATAATATCAGCAGCACCGAAGACTTGATAGAACCGCTTATTCTTAAGGTTGACAAAGAAAGTGCCAAAAAAGAAGCAAAGTCTGACCACTCTTCTTTTCAACAAGAAAAAATGGTTAAAACCTCAAAAGGATTTCGAGTCCGAAACGATTTATAAATTATTCCTTAACGATATTGGCAATTTTAATATCCTGATCATCAATGAGGGCATCAATTGTATCCTGATCATAGTTCAGATTAAAATTATTTAATAATTGATTGCTATTCCCAAATAAACTTCCTTGCGTATAATTCGCTTTTTGATTCGCATCCATCCCCGTTACATGTCCTTTTCCTACGAAAACAGAGCTATTGTCCACTTGCGTATTTACATTAATGCTATCAAGATTGATACTTGACTCCTGATTTTCTTTCCCTGGTAAGTCAAAAGATAAATTTATATCCCGATCATCAATTGGTGTATCAACAAAATCAGGGTCCAGTAATAAAGAAGTATTTTGGTAGAGAAAATTTGATTGCCCGCTAATATTACCAATTACATAATTATCTTTTCCATGTGCGCTCCAGCCAATCGCATTGTTATGTTCCCCGATAAAAATGCCGGATTGTCTTTGCATAGTTTGGACATTTATACCCCCGATAAAATTGAATTGTGAAGTTTTTAACATAAATGGCTCACCACATTTTAAATTTGTATTAAATTACTTTATGTTTACGGCAGTGGGATGGTGATTTTCCTCAGAATAGTGTCATTAGCCCACTAATTGAATACCCTAATATATAATGAGGCAAGGGGATGGCTACCGTGATTAATCTTACTCTTGGTAATATCGACATCATGAAATTGGGAAAATCCGCTGGCGTTTTTATCGGAAATAAAAACAAGCTTAAAAATTTTCATACCACTGAGGTCACTAATGAAGTAATGGGCGTAATTTCAGGAGATGAAAATTGGATCAGTGAAAATCAATGGGTTACAACCAAAGTAAAAATGGAGGATGAATAATAATGGCGTCCCCTATTTTATCTCCAACTTTTCATATTGGAACAATAAAAATCGGAAGCATTGAAGGAGCATCTTGCTTTAGCATTGGTAACAATTTCATTGAAGACTTTAAAAGCAACAAAAAACATAACCAAGGTCTAGGCAACATCCATGGAGATCGAAACAATCTTGCCCGTACGAGTGCATCGTTAACAAATTATGAACAGGAAGCGGCGAATAGAAAACAACTAAAAGAAGAACACAAATTGCAAAAAATGGCCAAAAAACAAACAACAAACCCATGATTAATAAGGGTTTGTTGTTTTGTAATGATTTATCTTCTCTATACATTTCCACCGATACTTGGTTTAAAGTCTTGGTCAAAAATAACCCCATCCACAACTTCAAAACTATCTGCATTATTAACGAGATTCCCTGTTACAGCATTAAGGTTACCATAAAGTCCCCCAATCCCTAAATTATATTTTCGGTTGGCGTCCATCCCTGTCACGACAGATTCCCCGATAAAGATTGCCGCACTAGGCTGCTGGGAATTAACATTCACCATTCCTAAATTGATTACTGACGGCACTCAATTTCCTCCTATTCCAAACGCTCCGTTACTGTTAACCATTTTATGTTTTAACCAGCATTTCGGTGACGAACAACCCTTAATGGTTAATTTTATTAGGAGAAATGGTTCCTTAAATATGTTCAGCGAATGACAGCAGGTTTATGTTTTTAGGTAATTGAACGGAAGTCAGAATTTCTAGTTCAGTTAATCTTTTATGAGTATAGGAAGACCCATTTAATAAGTGATGATCAAGGTATGCTGGGTGACACATAACTTCAATTGTTAACCCATCATATATCCCATCATTTAACCTGTCAAAGTAATCTGCTCTTACCCCGTCCCCATAGAAATCGGACAAAGAAACATCAGTGAAGGATTCAACATCGGGAATGGAAATGAATCCATTTGGCCGAACCGGCAGCCTGTATTTATGAGATAAGTTTTTAACCACAGGATACAATGCTTTCATGGTATGAACATGGTGGTGACTATCAAGATGGGTCGGTTTTAGACCTGAACGGATAAACCGGTCAATCTGAGCAGTCCACTCTCTTTCTATTTCCTCTAATGAAATATCAGTTGGATTAAATGCCGACAAGGAATAAAAGTACCCCTCTTCATCTACCAAAGATGGTACGTTATCAAGGATGGGTTTCCCGCATGTAAGGGTGAGATGAATTCCTACGTGCAATTCTGGATTATTTTTAGCCAATTGAATCGCATGTTCTGTACCGTCCATATTCATCATCATCGTCGTTGAATTTACAATTCCATACAAAAAGCTGTCAACTATTCCATGGTTTACTCCATGGCTAAAGCCAAAGTCATCAGCGTTAACAATTAAATTAATCATTTTGATTTCACCCTTTAGGTGATTTCTCTTGACGGCTAGGAATCATTTGATTTTCTGATATAGCTCAACCATTTCTGCAGCTAAATCCTTCACTGTTATAGCATTCATTAAATGATCTTGAGCGTGAACCATCAAAAGAGAAATCTCCGTTTTTTCTCCCCTAATTTCCCCCTGTATGAGTGAGGTTTGAATATGATGCGCTTCATTTAAGGCATTTTCTGCTTCCTTTAATTTTCCTTCTGCCTGTTCAAATTCTCCTTGTTTTGCGGCTTGTATGGCTTCCATCGCCGCGCTGCGACCATTACCGCCATGAAGAATGATTTGAAAGATGACCGCCTCTAAATTTTCCATTCTATTTCTCTCCTCTTTTGAAATTGCGGGAGGTAGTCTTTGTGTGCTTCGAGCATCTCGTTTAAGATAACCTTTGCCAGACTATCACTTGGCACAAGAGGGTTAATGGTCATGGCCAGTAATGCCGTTCCATAATCACCACTGATGGCACCTTCAATCGCAACCCTTTCAAAAGATTTTATTTGCTGGACAAGTCCGCGTATTTGTATTGGTAATTCACCAACAGAAATAGGTTTTGGTCCATCCTTTGTAATAATACAGCTAAGTTCAACTGCTGAATCATAGGGCAGACTTGAAATAGCACCTCTATTAATCGTGTTAACTGCCTGTATGTCCCGTTTATCCGTATACATTGAGTGAATCAGCCGAACAGCAGCATCGCTATAGTAAGCACCGCCTCTTTTCTCTAATTGAGGAGGCTTAATGGCTAAATCAGGGTCTTTATATAGCTCAAACAGTTCATCCTCCAGCTTTTTTACAACCTCTGCGCGTGTGCCGCCATCTTTATAGTTTTTCAATTCTTTTTCTAACATTTCTCCAGATTTATAATAGTAGTTATGATACGGGCACGGAAAAACATCTAAAGCTTTCAGAAATTCAGGCTCCCATCCCATTGCATGGATGTTTTGCATGGTGATGCTGTTCTTCGGGTCATTAATGAGGGAAAAAACCTGATCTTTAACAGATACACCATCGACAAAAACATCTAATCCGTAAACCATGTGATTTAATCCAGCAAAATCAATTCTGACTCTGTGATGGTCCACTCCTAATAGATTGGCAACGCCCATTTCCATCCCGATAGGTACATTACACAGCCCTACAACTCTATGAATATTACTGTAACGAAGCACAGCCTCCGTAACCATACCTGCCGGATTGGTAAAATTGATAAGCCAGGCATTGGGACAAAGCTCCTCTATATCCCGGCAAATATCAAGAATAACAGGTATGGTCCTAAAGGCTTTAAATAAACCTCCTGGCCCATTTGTTTCCTGACCAAGTACACCATGCTTTAATGGAATACTTTCATCTTTTTTACGAGCATCCAGTAAACCTACACGAAATTGAGTCGTTACGAAATCGGCAGACTTTAATGCTTCTTTACGATCTAAGGTCATATTGATTTTAATCGGAACTCCTGCTTTTTGGACCATTCTTTTTGCTAGATTTCCGACGATTTCAAGCTTTTCCTTCCCTTCCTCAACATCAACCAGCCATAGTTCGCTTACAGGAAGTTCAGGATAATATTTAATAAAACCTTCTATTAATTCAGGGGTATAACTGGAGCCTCCCCCTATCGTTACAATTTTTAAACCTTTTTTCATTCTTCCTCACCTCTGGTTGCTTCGATTAGATATTTAAAGTGTTATTAGGTTTAGATGCTTCTTCTACCCTTTCTCTCCTTGCATCCATACGTCCTTGAGCAATAACAAAAGGCAGATAAATAACGATAGAAATGCCTAAATTTACTGCAGCTAAAACCGCGCCGGAAATATGCCCGCCGGTTGCTAATAAGCCACCTACGATTGCTGGTGTTACCCAAGGAATATCAGCCACAACGGGATGGACCAAACCTAAGCTGATAGATAAATAAGATACAATGGTCATAATAATTGGTCCTAAGATGAAAGGAATAAACCAGATGGGATTTAATACAATCGGCAATCCGAAGAGAATGGGTTCATTAATTTGGAAAATCCCCGGAGGAGTACCTAAGGCTATTAATTGCTTATTACGTTTCCGTCCGGCAATTATCATGGCTACAAGCAGGCCTAATGTGGCGCCTGAACCTCCTAAATAGACAAAAGCATCTAAGAATGAGCCTGATAGGACGTGATATTTGCTTAAATCATCTACCCCTTGCGCATACATGTTGACATTTTCCTGCCCCAGCTTAGTCATTAAAGGAGTGGTAATTCCCCCAAGGATGTTTGGTCCGTGAAGACCAAGAATCCAAAAGCCATGCACCAAAAATACGATTAAAATAGCAAACAGCATGGAGTCCACCGCGCCTGTGAGAGGTGATACAAGAACTTTATTGATCCAGTCGTTTAAATAAACACCGTCACTAATAAATTTACGTAAAACTAGACCAAACAATCCAATGATAAAAATCGTTGCCATTCCAGGGAGGAGCTTAGCAAATGATCGTGATACCGCCGGAGGAACGCCATCAGGCAATTTAATGACCAAATACTTTACTTTAGCTAAACGGACAAAAATTTCAGTAGCGGCAATCGAAACAATAATACCGGTGAATAACGCGGTTGCATTGAAATAATTCCAGCCTATAAACCCCCAGGCACCGCCTGTTACAGCTTCACCGCCCTCAGGCGTAATCGATACATTAGCTACTTGAGGAATGAGAACAAAGAAGGCTGCTCCAGCAACAAGCATCGCTTCAAAACCATCATCTCCATAAGACCTTGCCAGTTTATATGCAATTCCAAAAACCGCAAAGATGGTCATAAAAGCAAGGGTTCCCCACCATATATCCCCGCCTAATGTTGTCCAAGTTTCCCCGAAAAGGGATACCATTAGTTTTTCATAATATTTGCCGATCCCTGGGACTTTTCCTAGATTGTTTAGGAGCACCGCCAAGGAACCGATCATGGTAATGGCGATCATCCCGACTAATGCATCGCGAATAGCTAGAAGGTGCCGATTGTTCCCCAGTTTATTTGCAAAAGGCATAATAAATTTATCGATAAAATTCATCATCGTATCTACTCCCCTTTTATTAATTGAATGGCCTGCTTTAAAACTTCCTCTCCATTGCAAAGACCATAATGCATCGGGTTAATCGATTCAACAGGAATCCCCAGCTTTTCCCCTGTCTTTTTTAGCTGAGAAAGCATATAGCGAACTTGCGGTCCAAGAAGCAATACATCTGCCTTTTTGATTTGTTCATTGATTTCAGTAGATCCCACGGCCCAAATGGTACACTCAATTCCTTTGGACTTTGCGCTAGCTTCCATTTTGGAAACCAATAGACTCGTAGACATACCAGCTGAACAGCATAATAAAATGTTCATTCATATCCCCCTTTAAGAAAGCGATTACATAAATTAAATGATTGCAAAAGCATCCAATAAGTAATAAAACACATCATAATAGAAGATTGAAAACTGTAGTAATTTAGTTTATAAGAACCTCCTTTTACCAGAATGCAAAAATGAAACCAATTACGGAAATAGCATTTATTTCGATGTTATAAGCTCATTGTAATAACAATTCAGAATATTTACAATACAATTTTTAATTATTTGTTATTATTTTTATTATTTGTAATAACAAATTTTAAAAATTTGTATTTAAGTAGTAC
Organism: Neobacillus sp. NRS-1170; assembly: GCF_050468025.1. Lineage (NCBI taxonomy): Bacteria > Bacillati > Bacillota > Bacilli > Caryophanales > Bacillaceae > Neobacillus > Neobacillus sp. NRS-1170. The sequence continues at coordinate 148,953 of NZ_JBITPF010000011.1, forward strand.
ATTTCCTTCCATTTTTTTGATAATCTATAGATATTGAGGGGGAAGTTCAAAATGATAGAAGATGTGAAAGACGGTAGCGCGCTGCACCTTAAGGTAAAGGATGCAATTATCCAGTTGATAAACGAGGGAGAATACAAACCTAACTCACAGCTGCCAACTGAGGCAGAGTTTTGCGAAAAATACGGAGTAAGCAGGACAACCATTCGGACTGCCTTACAACAATTGACAGTGGAAGGCTATGTCTATCGTAAACGGGGTAGCGGAACATTTGTATCCGCAAATAAAGTAAAACAAATTTTAACCACGACGGTTGACCATTTTTCCAGTCAAATTTCAATGCAGGGAAAAAAACCATTAATCAAGGTATTGCAATTAGAAGTGATACCTGCAGACGAATTTCTAAGTGAGCAATTAAAGATTCCTGAAGGTGAACCAGTTAATGTCCTTGAAAGAATCCGGTATGTAAATGAGGAAGCGATTCAGTATGAAACCGCTTATTTACCTTGGTATAAAACGCCGGCTTTAAATAAACAAGGGTGCGAAAAATCATTATATAACCAATTGGAAACACAATTTGGATTAAAAATCGACAAGACCATAGAAAGTCTTGAGTTGTTTATCGCAGATCAGGAGGCAGCTGAAAAACTTCAAATTAATATCGGTGATCCGTGCTTTGTACTCGATACCTTTGCCTATCTTCATGATGGATCAATTATCGAATTTTCAAAAACCATCTATCGTGGTGATTTGGCCCATTTTGTCATCGAACGAAATTACTAACGATAAAAAAAGAAGGAGCAATGATTTTTTCATTGCTCCTTTACATCAATCCTATTAAGCATTACACGAAATTCTTATTGGGTACATTCTTTTGAATTGAATGTTTCGTACGTCTTTTGGTTAATCTTCTGTTTTTTTCCGTTTCATAAAGGTAATGGACAACAAAGTAAGAGGCCACTCCTAATACAATCCCGAAAAAAGTCATACCGATTAAAACATGAACTCCTCCATGTAGGAGCGTTAATAATGAACGGAAATCGCCATGCATTAAACTTTGAAAGGAAAATGGTGTATGATGGCCAACCCTTACCTTCATTGGCAGGATTAACTTCCCGATTTTTCTAGCAAAGGGTAATAGAATAATGGGTAAAAAAGTAAGCTTGCCAATAACATTTCCGATAACTGATGCAGGTAATGATCCTTTCGCTAAACGAACAACTGGAATAAAAAAAATATAGATCAGCGATGCCGTTGAAATCACTAACATTTCTAAACCAAATCCAATCGCAAAACCTAACGATACTTTTTTTGCCCCGCCTGAAGACCGCAAAAGCTTCACATAATTCAGTTTAAAAGCCCTTCCAATCCGAGAAAAAAAATTATATTTTTTTTGATTTATCTTCATTAGGTCACCCCGTCTTGAAATTAAGTAGAGTCATTTTAGTTAAAAGTAATTTATTCAAGGCCAGGCCCAAACTCTTAAGCGTTGTCACTTGAAATTAAATCTTCTTACTTACAATATAGCATAAAATAAGCCTTTTGTTCTAAAATGAAAATTAACAATTTCAGGGGATTTTAAATTTTCTTACAGATTAAAAACCTTTGCCTAATTTTTAGGAAAGAGGTTTAAGAACCTAACTGCGTTTAAAGCCTTCTTCAACTAAAAACATCTCAGCTTCCTCATAAGTGCTGAAGGATTCTTCCAGGTTAAGTCCAAAATAAATATTCCAAGCTTCGTCTTCATTTATTAAAAGAAGAACTTCATTTTCTTCGTTAACCCAGCGTTCTTCTAGATTTTCTCCAATAATTGCCGTCTCTGTCACCGGTCTTTCAACTGCAGATAAGCTGATAATCGCTTCTTTAATGATTTGTTTTAATTCCTTCTCAGAATAGTCACGGATATTAGCCATGCCTTTATCATTGGTTTGATAATTCGACAGTTGGCCAGCATAAACAAAGCCATTTCCATTTGGATGAAGGTGATAAACAACATTTTTCTTATCGGAAACACTTTCTTTAAATTGGAAATTAACCCTGCCAAGAGAAACATTTACTCTCTCAAGTTCAGGAAATTCTTCTATAATTGCAATTTTTTCTTCAAAAGTTAGCATATTTGCCTCCAGACGATAATAAATACCATATTCTCATATTTGGTTATTTTAACACTTTTTATCTAACATAATCCAACTAAAATCCAAAATTTCTTCTTGTCTTAAAAATTTGAAGTAATTAAATTAGGAATGTTATCAACTAAAAAAGCTGCCTCTCCATTGAGTACAGCTTTTTGATAAGGTATTGATATCAAAATCAACAATTCTTTTCCCTTAAATTCGTCTTTTATTTTTCAACTGGTTCCCCAGCTTTTCCCCAATGGGTTTTAGGAATTTCTGTGACAAGTACTCTAATATTCTCCTTAGGTGAATCTAATGTTTCGGATACAGTGTTCGTAACGTTGCGGATTAATTCGGCTACTTTTTCCTTTGGTCTTCCTTCCATCATTTGAACATGAATAATCGGCATTTAACCACTCCTTCCTCGTATCCTACTATATTAACACTGGAGAAAATAAAAAAACTACACAAGTGATAAAATCACTGTGCAGTTTAAGTTTTTTTCACTAATCAGCTAAACTTTCTTCAAAGTGCTGAGATCCCGGATGATTTTTTGTAACAAGGAAATTTCATCATCTATTTGTTGGCTGATTTTTATGACTTCCGGATGAGTCAACCCTTTACTTTTGGCCAAAACATACAAGTCATTTCGATGTTCGCGTATGTCTTTCCTTAAGTCAAGGGCATTCTTAAGCATCATGAATCTTTCTCCTTCCTTATGCTTTTATCCCTCTAGTAATAGTGAGTGTGGGTCTTCCAATAATTCTTTTACTGCAGCCAGGAAGCTAACTGCCTCTTTTCCGTCAACAATTCTATGATCATAAGACAAAGCAATATACATCATCGGGCGGTTTTCCATTCTTACTTCATCGATTGCTACTGGCCTTGTTTGAATCTTGTGCATACCGAGAATCCCTACTTGCGGGCTATTCAATATCGGTGTTGACATTAAAGAACCAAACACTCCGCCGTTAGTAATCGTAAATGTACCACCTTGCAAATCATTTAATGTAAGGGCGTTATCACGGGCTTTTTTACCAAGATTACTGATTTCCCCTTCAATTTCGGCAAAGTTTTTCTTGTTGGCATCGCGTACGATTGGAACGACCAAGCCCTCTGGCGCTGCCACGGCAATACCGATATCGTAAAACTTCTTGATAATTAATTCGTCTCCGTGAATTTCGGCATTTAAAAGCGGGAATTGCTTTAAGGCTGAGACCACCGCTTTTGTAAAGAACGACATAAAGCCAAGACGTACACCATGCTTATTAAAAAAGGCATCTTTCCGCTGATTACGTAGATTCATAATAGCGGACATGTCAACTTCGTTAAATGTGGTTAACATCGCTGCAGTATGTTGAACTTCAACCAAACGTTTTGCGATAGTTTGACGTCGGCGAGACATTCTAACGCGTTCTACTGGTTTATCAAACTCTTCATCTATTTGTTGTACGGCTGGTTTTGGGCTAGTTTTTTCCACTTTTGGTGCTTCCTGTTTTGCAGGTGTTTGCGTATGTGCTTTCACATCATCTGGTCTAATTCTGCCAAGTGGATCACTGCTGCGTACTTGGTTTAAATCGATTCCAAGTTCTCTTGCCATTTTTCTTGCCGCCGGCGACGCAATAGGACGTTCAGCTTTCGGAAGTTCTTGCTCAGGTTGGCTGCTTGGTTGATTGATCATTTCTTGTGCTGGTTTTTCCGGAGCTGCAGTCGATGAAGCCGGAGCAGAGCCTTCAGCTGCATTCTCTTCTATAATGGCAATAACATCGCCTACTTCTACCGTATCGCCAGGCTCTTTTAATACCTTTGTGACAACCCCTGAATCTTCCGCATTCAATTCGATATTAACTTTGTCAGTTTCCAATTCTACGATACTATCACCCTTGGCGACTTTATCTCCAATATTAATAAGCCATTGTGAAATCGTTCCTTCCGAAATGGATTCCGCGAGTTCTGGTACTTTGATTTCAATCATGTGTCTTATCCTCCTGTGAATTATGTTAAGTCCACTATTTTTTTTGACGATGATGTGGCTGTATGAGACATTTACCTCTGGTTTATTCTGTGTTTTGTCTCATAGAACTCTCCTATTGGACACTTTCCACCCAATTCGCTAGTGTTTTGTCCCATAGAGCTCTTCTATGGGACACTTTCCATCCGATTCGCCAGTGTTTTGTCTCATAGAACTCACCTATGGGACACTAACCTAGCAATTCTGCAGTATTTTGTCCTATAGAGTTCCTATTAATCACTTCATTATTAACGTGCAAATAACTGACTTTCTTGTTTCTGTGTATCTACAAAACTCTCTGAATCTAATGTCTGTTGGACAATGCGTTCTTGTTCCTTTTTATGAACAAGTGGATCGCCGCCCGCGGTGCTTGAACGGTATTGACGTCCAATGTAACCGACTGACAGCCTGCCGGATGCAAGTTCGAAAAGGGTTGGCGCAATATAATGCCACGCTCCCATATTCTTCGGTTCTTCCTGTACCCAAACGATTTCCTTCAAATTAGGATAACGCTTTACGATGGCTTCTATTTTTTCTTGAGGGAACGGATACAATTGCTCAATACGAACGATGTGTACCTCATCCAAGTTTCGATTTTCTTTACCTGATTCGATTTCTACTTCTAGATCGATGGCCATCTTACCTGTTGTTAACACTAAACGCTTTACTTTTTCTGTTTCTTTTCCAAGCTGCGGCTGTTCGATCACCGTTTGGAAACCGCCTTCGCTAAGAGCCGCTGCAGGAGAAGATACCTGCGGGTGACGAAGCAGACTCTTTGGTGTCATAATCACCAATGGCCGAACAAATTCTGTTCCTAACGTAGCGGCCTGACGGCGTAAAATATGGAAATATTGAGCCGCACTTGTTAAGTTCGCAACCGTCCAGTTGTTTTCCGCTGCCAACTGTAAGAAACGTTCCGGGCGGGCACTGGAGTGCTCAGGACCTTGCCCTTCATAACCGTGAGGCAGAAGGAGAGTCAAGCCTGATTTTTGCCCCCATTTTGCTCTTGCAGATGAAACAAATTGATCAAAGAGTGGCTGTGCTGTGTTGGCAAAGTCTCCGTACTGCGCTTCCCACATGACAAGCGTTTCAGGTGCAAATACGTTATAACCATATTCATAGCCTACTACTGCAGCTTCCGACAGCGGGCTATTATGAACCGCAAACGATGCGCTTGCTTGCGGGAGATGGTGCAATGGTGAATACGTTTCGTTTGTTTCTGCGTCATGGAGTACAATATGACGCTGTGCAAACGTCCCACGCTCGGAATCTTGACCTGTTAAACGAATCGGAGTGCCTTCTTTTAACATCGACGCGAAGGCTAGCACTTCAGCTACCGCCCATTCCACTTTTCCGTTCTCATCTAAGGCATTTTCACGGCGCTCGAGAATCCGCTTTAATTTTGGATACACACGGAACCCTTCTGGCCAGTTTAGCAAATCACGATTTAAATCTCGAAGAGTGTCAAGCGGCACTTTTGTCTCCAACGGTGGAATTCCTTTTGCAATTACACCCGGAACCGCAATTTCTCCTGGTGCTTCACCCTGCTGCTTCTCAGACACTTTGTCATACTCAGCATGTAATAGTTCTTGAACATTACGATTGATTTCTTCTACTTCTGGTTGATTTAGAGTACCATTGTTTAGCAGCTGTGCAGCATACAATGCTCTAACCGTTGGATGGTTCGTGATTTTCTTATACACCTGTGGCTGGGTAACCGCAGGATCGTCCATTTCATTGTGGCCAAATCGGCGGTAACCAACTAAATCAATCACAAAATCCTTTTGGAAACGAGCACGGTATTGATAAGCAAGACGAACAGCCTCTAGACAAGCCTCTGGATCATCAGCATTAACATGGACAATCGGAATCTCGAATCCTTTTGCTAAATCACTTGAATATCGAGTTGAACGAGAATCATGGCTGTCTGTCGTAAAGCCGACCATGTTATTCGCAATAATGTGAATCGTTCCACCGGTTCTATATCCTTTTAGTCCGCCTAAATTTAAGGTTTCCGCTACAATTCCCTGGCCCGGGAAGGCAGCATCTCCATGGACCAAAATGGCAAAGGCTTTTTTCACATTCTGCTCTGGATAACCTGGTTTTTGTCTTTCCTCCTGTGCGGCCCTTGCGAAACCTTCCACTACAGGATTGACAAATTCCAGATGACTCGGATTATTCGCTAAGGTAATACGTGTACGGACCGTACCTGAACCTTCCTCGAATCGATCCCGGCCTAAATGGTATTTCACATCCCCTGTCCAGCCCTCGCTAATGTCGACTAAATCTGCTGACGGACCTTGTTGTTTAGCATAGGAATGCTGAAACTCCGAGAAAATTTTGCTATACGGTTTTTTTAACACATGCGCCAGAACACTTAAACGGCCGCGATGAGCCATTCCAATCACGACGTTTCGTACACCCTCTTCGATACCTTCACGCACTGCTTCGTCCAACATTGGGACGAGCATATCTACGCCTTCAATGGAGAATCTTTTTTGACCAACGAAGGTTTTATGTAAATATTGTTCAAAACCTTCGACTTCTGTCAAACTCTTTAATAGACTTGTTCGTTCTTCTTTCGATAAAGAACGCTTCAAGGAACCCTTTTCAACCATCTGAGTCAGCCAAGTCCGTTCTTCTTCATCACTAACGTGGTTAAACTCCCAGGCAAGGGACGATGTATAACTTTCCTTTAAACGATTCATTACATCAAATGCGGTTTGAATGCCTTCCGGTGCATCCTCCCAAACGAGCTTCGCTGGAATCGCTTTCAGGTCATTGTCATTCAACCCATACTTTCCCAGGGCAAAAATCTCATGATTTTGTGCATTAGCCTCTAATGGATACATGTTTGCCGCTAAATGTCCATGTGCGCGAATGTCTTCAAAAAGTTTTACTACTTTCATTGCTTTTGCTATATTTGCAGATGGAACAATAGTTGCATGTTCAACGGTATCTTCTTGTTGAGTTGCTTCATACGACAAAGGCGAGCCCCATTGAATAAAAAGATCTGTTAATTTTGGGTCAATGCCTTCTTCCCCATTCGTATAACGTTCATATTGTTCGATTACATAGCCAAGGTTTGGACCATTAAATTTTTTCCATGGATTTGGTTGGTTTTTCCGTTCTCCCATTCACTTTACCCCCATGATTAGTACTTTTTATGTTATATTTGAATAGTTTTAAAGTAGGTAATTTTAATTGCCTAAGAATAAGGATAATGTAATAATTGAAATAAATAAAATGCGAAAAAATTATATTTATTTATAAAAAATTTTTATATCAGATAGATGGGTGAAACAATGGATTACCGTGATTGGGAAATACTGAAAGAACTATATAATCAAAAAAATTTAACAAAAACAGCACGACTTTTATTTCTTACTCAGCCTGCATTAACAAGCCGATTAAAGCATATGCAGGAAGAGCTGGGTGTTCAAATTGTAACTCGGGAAAGCAGGGGCATCCATTTTACCCCTCAAGGAGAATATCTTGTCCATTGTGCTGAAGAAGCGCTCGCTCATTTACAAAAGATTAAAGAGAATGTCCAAAATATGAGTAATAACGAGAGTAATCTAGTCGCAGGAACGTTGAAATTAGGCGTATCTAATTTTTTTGCGAACTATGAACTTCCATATATATTAAAACAATTTAAAATCAAATACCCCCACGTGGAATTCAAAGTTATTACAGGATGGAGCAGAGATGTAACCCAATTGATTCACAATAAGGATGTTCATATCGGCTTTGTTCGAGGAGACTACGGTTGGAGAGGATTATCAACGCATCAACTATTTGAGGAGACCATCTGCATCGCTTCTAAGGAACAGATCAATATTACTGACCTCCCGCGTCTGCCAAGAATCGAATATCGAGGAGATTACTTATTAAAATCCGTCATTGATCATTGGTGGGCGGAAAATTATGCCGAGGCGCCTTTTATTAGTATTGAAGTCGATCAAGTGGATACGTGTAAAGAAATGGTATTAAACGGTTTAGGCTATGGCATCTTGTCCAGCAGGGTCCTGGCCGGGATAGATGACTTATACAAAATCCAATTAAAGGATCAAGATGGAAATCCGATATTACGAAGAACGTGGATGTATTATCATAAGGAATCTCTGGAGTGGAATGTTGTTAAAGCATTTGTCCAGTTCATCGAAGATTTTGGTTGGAAAGATAATTGATTTTTTTGTGATGAAATAGGGTCACGTAGATTATTTCTACGTGGCCTTATTTATGTCAATCCATACATACTTCTACGTCCGGTGGAAATACTTTCTAATGTTGTACATTAAGGAGGCTCATTTATGTCGGAAATACATAATAATGAAACAGAAGATATGTTAACAAACCAGCAAGGACATCCCGTCACGAACAATCAAAGTGTTCGTACTGTCGGTAACAGAGGTCCTATGACATTAGAGAACTATGATTTCTTAGAAAAAATCAGCCACTTTGACCGGGAACGAATCCCGGAGCGGGTCGTTCATGCCCGCGGTGCTGGGGCACATGGATATTTTCAATCATATGGCAATGTTAATGGTGAGCCGATTTCTAAATATACCCGTGCAAAGGTCTTTACCAACACAGATGTCCAAACACCTGTATTCGTTCGCTTCTCCACTGTTGTACACGGCGGCAATTCTCCTGAAACCCTGCGCGATCCCAGAGGTTTTGCGGTTAAATTTTACACGGAAGATGGCAACTGGGATTTAGTCGGTAACAATTTAAAGATTTTCTTTATTCGTGATCCATTAAAGTTCCCTGATATGGTTCACTCATTTCGGCCAGATCCGGTAACAAACGTTGCAGACCCTGAAAGAACCTTCGACTTTTTATGCCAAAGTCCTGAATCTGCCCATATGGTAACCTTTGTAAATTCTCCATGGGGCATTCCAGCCAATTACCGGCAAATGCAGGGCTCAGGTGTACATGCCTATAAATGGGTGAATGAAGATGGTAAAGGGGTATTGGTTAAATATCATTGGGAGCCGCTTCAAGGAATTAAAAACCTGACCCAAAATGAAGCTGATGAAATTCAAAAGAGCGATTTCAACCACGCTACATTAGATTTGTATAAAGCCATTGAAAAGGGCGACTATCCGGAATGGGAGCTCTATGTTCAAATCATGGAGGACGGAGAGCATCCGGAATTAGACTTTGATCCGCTTGATCCAACCAAGCTTTGGTATAAAGATTACTTCCCATGGCATAAAGTTGGAAAAATGGTGTTAAACAAAAATCCTGAGAATTACTTTGCAGAAGTAGAACAAGTAGCTTTTGGAACCGGTGTCCTTGTCGATGGACTGGATTTTTCTGATGATAAACTTCTCCAGGGGCGTACCTATTCCTATTCGGATACACAACGTTACCGAGTCGGCTCAAATTATTTACAGCTGCCGATAAATAGCCCAAAGAAACATGTGGCCACCAATCAAGAAGGCGGACAAATGGACTATCGGACTGAATTTGGAAAAAGCAAAAACATCCATGTGAATTATGAGCCCTCGTTGATAGGTGGATTAAAGGAAGCAAAAAACCCGGGAAAAGAACATGAGCCATATGTCGAGGGCAACCTAAAAAGGGAAACCATTCCGCGCGAGAACAATTTTGGGCAGGCAGGCGAAACGTATCGGAGATTCAGTGATTGGGAACGGGACGAATTAATTTCCAACCTTGTCGGCGCCCTTTCCTCATGCCGAAAAGAAATTCAGGACAAGATGATTGAAATATTTACACATTGTGATGAAGACTATGGAAAAAGAGTTGCGGAAGGCCTTAAAAACACTGGAACCAATGAAAATACCAAAATGGAAAAGGCCGTACAACAAGCTGAACAAATGGGGCAGCCTTCTGACCCATATTAAAAGTTGAAAAGAGCTAAACTTTAAGAGTTCAGCTCTTTTTTTCCTGCCCATCTATGCCCCAGCTTTCTTTCTATTTAATGGTTAACATCCCTTGCGCGTACTTATTTTTTAATTCTTTCTTATCAATCTTTCCAATCGGAGTAAGCGGGAAATTCTTTTGGAAATAGACCACTTTAGGAACCATATACTTTGACGTGCTCTGCTTGCAAAAACCGATGATTTCCTCCTCCGAACAGCTGAACCCTTCTCTAAGCACTACAACGACGCAGACAGCTTCGCCCCAATCGGGATGGGGAACACCTATACACGCACTCATCGCAACAGCTGGATGCTGATTGACTACCCTTTCCACTTCTGAAGAATAGACGTTCATTCCGCCTGATATTATCATATCCTTTTTCCGGTCTACAATATAAAGGTAACCATTTTCATCCATCCTGCCAATATCACCCGTATAGAACCAGCCGTTACGAATGGCTTCTTCGGTAAGTTCGGGTCTTTGATAATATCCCGCCATCATGGCAGGAGATTTTACGATAATCTCTCCCAGCTCATTTGTCCCCACATCATTCCCTTTGTCATCGATAAGTCGAACCTCGGTTAATAGGCACGGTTTCCCGCAGCTCTTCAAGACTTCCTGATTGTGATGGTAGGCCCAAAAATGGGCACTTTTGGATAATCTAGAAATAACAATATTGCATTCTGTCATTCCGTACTGCTGGCGCATAATAGGTCCAAACACTTCAAACGCTTCCTTCAGCCGCTTTGGTGAAATAGGTGAGGCACCATAATAAATATTGCGCATGGAGCTTACATCATAGTCCATTTTCTTAGTCTGATCGAGAATCCTGTACAGCATGGTCGGAACCATGAATGTAGTTGTAATTTTATATTCCTTAATGCTTTCGATAAACTGTTCAGCATCAAAGGAACGCATGACATAGACGTGCACTCCTGAGGTTAGTGACCTCCAAAGCAGAGAACCGGCCGAATGCACGATTGGCGTACTCAACAATACTCTGTCTCTGTCGTCAAGCGGATCTTCAATGGCAGCAGAAAGAAGGCCAGCGGCCAATCCTTCCTGGGTATGCATGACGCCTTTGGGTGTGCCCGTCGTCCCGCCTGTGTAGGATAGGACAGCGATATCCTCCGGCATGGCGGCAGACAAAGATAATTCATTTTTTTCCTTCGGCCACTGGAATAGCTCAAACTGGTCGGGGTACTCGACACCAAATTCGGGAAGCCCAATAATATGGATATCCTGACTATTAGATTCTTCCAAGTATTCAAGAATTGTTGCAGTATGTGCCTGGGAAGCCATAATGACCACTTTTGGTTTTGCTTCCCTCAAAATGAAACCAACTTCACGGGTCCCCAGCTTCTCTCCTAACGGGACTAACGTTCCTCCACTTTGCTGGACTGCCAAACCAAATAGCACAGCCTCTAGGCTATTAGGAATAAGAGTGGCAATATGGGTGCCCCTCCCGCACCCTAATTCGAACAAATATGAAGTTAAGAGTTCTGTTTTAGCCAACAACTCCCTATATGTCAACGTCTCCTCTGATGGCAGCAGGGTGACGGCGGGCAGCTCGCCAAATCGTTTTAATCCTTTAAGAAGCAATGACTGGAATGTCATCTTTTTCATCATCAATCGTTCCCTCCCCAAAACTATCAATCTATGATTAATCCCTCAATAATTCTTTTGCAATCGTATTTTTTTGAATTTCAGAGGTCCCGGTAAGAATTCGGTACATCCGTGAGCTTCTGTACATTTTTTCGACCGGATGCCCTTTAGCCAATCCCTGGGAGCCGAATATTTGAATGGCCTTATCAGCGACACGGTTTACTACTTCTGATGCAAATAGTTTGGCCATCGAGGCACCTGACCGATCTTCCTCTCCCTGATCAATCTTTTCAACCACATCATAAACCATGCATCTTGCAGCGTAGATATCTGTAGCCATTTCCGCCAGCATATGCTGAATGGCTTGAAAATCCGAAATAGGCCGTCCGAATTGTACCCTCTTTTTAGCCTGTTCTACCGATAAATCAAGAAGGTGCTGAGCCATTCCGACAAAACCGGCAGCGTGGGAGGCGCGGTTCGTGTTTATTCTTTTCAACCCAAGGAGCAAGCCTTTTCCTGGTGCTCCAATGATATTAGAGGCAGGTACCCGGCATTGGTTAAAAATTAATTCAGCATGAATGCGTTCTCCCGAAATCGGGACTTGAATGTCACCTAGTTCGAAGCCGGAATTATGCGGTGATTTCTTATCTACAAGAAAAGCCGTGATTCTAGGCTTCTCTCCCTCCACTAATTCTCTCGCTATCACAATAGCAAAATCAGCATAAGGGGCTGCACTGATAAAATGCTTCTTCCCGGTTAATATATAGTCCTCTCCCTCTCGAATGGCTGTGGTTTCAATTGCGAAGGCATCCGAACCAGCATTCGGTTCCGTAAGTGCGAAACAGCAGCTTGCATCTCCGGCAACGACTGGAATGACATATTTTTCGATTTGCTCCTTTGTTAAACTTTCCAGCATTTGACCGATTCTTAACGGCCCGCCAATTTCCCCAAGTACCTGACCCCATAATACAGCTCCAGAACGAGCCAATTCCTCTTTTAGCAAGCAAAGACCTTTTAAGCTGATACCCTGTCCCCCATATTCAATCGGGAGGTTAATTCCGTAGAATCCTAGTTCTCTGGATCGCTTTCTTACCCATTTAATAGCATCCCTTGGAATATCTTCCTCTGCATTCAAGTGATGCTTTTGTTCATATGGAAGAAATTCAGTCTGGATGAAATCCTGCAATTTGGCACGAATTACCTTTAAGTCCTCTCCCAGCGTTGTTAACATTGATTTCCCTTCTTTCAGTCTTTTTTTTGCCAATGTTTAAATATTTTAAATCTTAAACTAATTATAAATATAAATTATTTTTAAGTAAAATAAACAATTATTATGTATACTTAAATTTTATTTATGCTATTACAATAAAAAAATTAGCCCCTATCTTTGATAGGAAACTAATATTTTAAAGTAGTTGTATAGAACTCAAGACATTTGATGAACTCTTTGGCTGCCTTTGAAGAGTGCTGTTTTTTCGAGCGCACAAACCCGAGTTTCATTGTATTGTTATTAAAGTTAACCAAGGGGATTGGTACAAGATCACCGGTCTGGTAATACGGATCGCTGTTAATACCAATTTCATAAGATAATGAAATCGCTAATCCTTCCGCAACCGTTTTCTTAATAATCTCTGTATTATTCGTTAAAAACAAAATTTTCATTTCTCCGTATTGTTCAAAAAAATCTTTGATATACTCTTTCATTTTTGGACCATTATAAAAAACTAGGTTCTGATCCAATAATTCAGTCGGTGTAATACTTTTCCGGCTGGCTAAAGGAGAATTCCTGCTGACTGATACGATAACCTTTGCCTCCATCAAGGATTGAAAATCTAGCTCATCTTCTCTTGGATTTTTCTTTGGGATATTTAATAGTCCGATGTCGATCTTATTATTTAAGACATCATTAACGACTTCTTGTCCCCCTTTTTCTTCGATAACGATATTGACATCAGGGTACTTTTTCTTGAATAAGGCGAGGGATTTGGGCAAAACCGTAAGAAATAGGCCTTGGGTAGATGAAAGGCGGAGCTCTTTTTCCATCGTCCCTGTATGCATTTGAGCCTTGTCTTTTATTTCTTCAAGCTTACTCAAAACCTCATACGCTTTTTGTATGATTTCCTTTCCCTCATCTGTCGGAATCGTACCTAATCGTGAACGTTTGAAGATCTTAATGCCTAATTCCTTTTCAAGGCTCGTTATGGCCATACTAATTCCGGCTTGGGAAATATGGAGGCTTTCTGAGGCTGTGGAAATGGAGCGCATTTCAGCGACCTTTATGATATATTCCAATTGTTCAATATTCATGGATGATTCTCCTTATATCTCTCTTTATATGAATCATACATCTTATAGAAGGTCTGTTCAAATCATAGAGAATACTTGTTTTTTTAAAATTTTATACGGCCGCTGTTTTATTTTCATAGTCTTTTGATGGCTGGGCTGAATTATTTTTTATGGAAAGGGCAATAACCGTCCCTAGTAACGCTGATATAACTAAAAACCAGAAGGCTGCATTATAGGAGCCCTTAAATAAGCTAATAATCAAGCCGATTGCTGACGGAGAAACTGCTCCGGCAATTTGGCCAGCAAATGTTACTAGCCCAGAAGCAGAACCTGTAAGTTCCTTTGGCGAATATTTGATAATAATCGTATAAAGAACAGTTCCGAAGAAAGATAACGCTATGGAATTAAGTGTTAGAAACGTAATAATCAATGCAATTGATGTGGCATTTGCCATGAAATAAAGGAAAATCGCAGAAACAAGCGCACCTGCAGCGGCAAGATACTTCTCCCGGCCGGCCATAAATTTATCCAGAACCCATCCGCTAACATTAAACATAAAAAAACCGGCTATATAAGGAATGGCCAGCAAACTTCCCGCCGCTACAAAATCCACTCCTTTTTCTTTTACTAAATAGATAGGCATCCATGTGATTAGACCGTAGTTAATAATATTAGATAAGAATTTAAAGGAGATAATCTTCCAAATGTTTTCTATTTTTAATAATAGCTTCAAAGGAACTTTAGTTTGTTTCTTGCTGCCTTCCTTCTTCTCCTGGATGCGTTGAGGCTTCAGGAGAAACCAAAATCCGAATGCGACAATCATGCCTAAAATACCGGCAAATGAAAACATCCCTCTCCATCCGATTGCTGCCACCAAGGCGGCAGCAAGAGCGGTACCTAATATTCCACCTATGTTTTGAGCAGAAAGGAAAAAGGAATTGGCCCTCCCGCGTTCTTTTTGAGGGAAATGATCCCGAATGGTAGACATACTAGATGGATAAAATGGACCTTCTCCTAATCCAAAAATAAAACGAATGAATAATAATGAAATAAATGACCAAGCAAAACCAGTCAATAACGTAAACAAAGACCAACTAAAGAGTGAAACAGTAATCATGACCCTTGCACCAAATTTATCTGTCATCCATCCACCAAGCGGCTGCATAAGCGAGTAACTAATAAAAAATATACTAATAAGCAAACCTGTCTGGGAAGTTGTAAGATGAAACTCCTGTCCCATAGGAATAACCGCTACATTAATGGCTACGCGGTCAAAAAAACTTAAAACCATTCCAAAAAATAAAAGACCCATAATCATCATTTTCCGATTTCTACTAGCATACATCTCCATTCCATCTCACTCCATTATTTCATTTTTTCATTACCAACCAATACGGAAGCGTTTTCAATTGATAGTTCAGAATTTTATTAATGTTGGATTAATTCTAACATAAATACGATTTAAGTAAATTCAATGATTATTATATAAACATAAATGAAATTTATATATACATTAAAAATAGAGGCCATTAAATGGGCCTCTTTCTTTCATTCCTTTTTTAGATTTAAATAGGCTGGACAAAAAGACCGTCGTCCTGCAGCCATTCGGCTATAAATATATCTTTGTAATCCGTTATATTTTGCTTTTTCAATTGTGATTGCAGCCAGGATTCATCAAAGCCCAATTCCATGATTTCATCCCATAAAACCTCACCGTCTCGAATGATCGTAACTGGAACAAATACTGCTTGTGAAGGCAAATTAAAATCTTCCTGAGTAGTTTTTTGATATTTTGTCTTTTTTAGAATACTTAAAGACCCGTTTGCTTCTAAATAACAATAGGCCACTTCCCTAATAGAAAAGGTTTCACTTTGCCTGAGCAGGCTTTGAAGCTGATTAATATTCATCCTATTTTTCCTTAATTCTTCACGATCAATAATTCCATTTTTAATGATGGCAGACGGCTTCCCTTCTACAGCACCCCTAAATAATAGGAATTTTTGACTTAAAAGCTCAACAGTAAAAAGCAATCCTCCCCAAATTGCCATGGAATAAACAATATAGAACACTCCTATTTTATGATCATATAATGCATTTCCAAGTAGTTCTCCCAAGACAATCGCAGCGATAAAGGTAAAAGGAGTAATTTGACTAATAATTTTTTTTCCAACAATCTTCACTATTATAAACAGAGAAAAAAATCCAATGATAAGTTCTATTGTCAGGTACATGATTTTCATTAAAATAACAAACTCCATTCAACAAAAGGACTTAAAAGTATTTGTTTAGTATTCTCAAATACTGAGAAAATAATTAAAGGGATGAGGCTTTTTAGCTCATCCCTTTAATTACTTCATTTATCCATTTGCTTTAACACATACAAATATAAATTCTCATTTGACTGGCTCTTCACTAAATCGATTGCCGTCCAGCCATTTTGAAAATAGTGTGTAAATACTTGCCTTGTGCTCATTCTCCACGATAAGGCAAGCTCTGAACTAAATTTCTTAAGATTTTGCATATCACTTGGTACTGGTACAAAAAGAAAACCCGATTCCGAATTTCTCATTAAATCCGGCTCTAAAGGAACGGGGTATCCGTTGGAATCATTCACTACATGAATTAATAGGGAATTATTATCGATTTCATACTGGTTCGGTTTTTCAAGCGCTTCTTCCTTAATCCACCATTCCACTGTGAAACGATCTGATGGCATTCCTTCATTTAGTTCATCCTGCATTTCTCCATAGCAGTTTTCAACATACGTGTTACATCTTGCTCCAAGCTTGTGCAGATTCAAATATCCATTAACCGTTTCCAGTGGGTCGTATGTCCAGGTTATTAAATCATATCCCTTTTTCAACGCTTCTTCTTTTTGCTGGCGTTTCAGTTGTTCACCAATCCCTAATTTCCGATACTCGGGATGGATGCCTAAAATATGTGAACATAAATACGTCTTTTCGCCGTCATATCCCGGAAAACTGTATTGAAACCCAATGAGCTCCTCATCGAAAAAAGCACCGAGCATGATTCCCCCATTTTTAATCGCTGTGAGGGTTTGGTGGATTGGAGTGGATTCATACTCACTCCAAATGATTGACTCTAACCTTCTCACATTTTCGAGGCCTGCGATTGATTCGATGGCACGAAAACTGATATTTTTTGTATTCCTCATCCATTTTACTTCCTTTTCCTAATAGAATTTTAGAATAGTTATCCTATATATTATTTTGTCCCACTTACTGATTAGCTTTGTTCAAAAGTTGCAAGCACGGTTCGAGTAAGAATTTCAATTCCATCTAACAATGATTCCCGGTGAAACTTCATATTTGGATGATGCAAGCCAGGCTCTAAATCACAGCCTAAACCCAGCATGGCAGCCTTCAGATGCGGGCGCTCCTTTGTATAAAAATGAAAGTCCTCCGCACCTGGCGTTACCACCGGCGGCTTGACCTGCTCCTTACCCAATGCTTCCTCAATTGCTTGACACATAATCTGTTGGGCCTCTTTATTTAAAACCGCTGCGTATACCTTTTCTTTATGGTCAAAATCAATTTTCACTTCATATAGTGCTGAAACTCGTTCTAAAATATGATCAACCTTTTTCACCAACTCATTCATCGTTTCATTGGTTTGGGCCCTCAAATCTAAGTGGAATTGGGCAGATCCAGGTATGATGTTACTGTTTTCGCCGCCAGCGCTAACCTGTGTCATTTTAACAGAGTAAGAGTCATATGGATTCAATCGAATTCCTTTTAATTGCTCAATAATCGTTCCAATCACTTCAATCGCATTAACTCCTAAGTCAGGTCTTGCCCCATGGGTATCGAAACCTATGATTCTAGCAAAAACCGTTTCTGCTGCCCCGTGAATGATTCCAGGTGATGCCGTCCCCTTCGAAAGCTCATGAATCGGACGTAAATGGACGCCATATAAAAAATCAATGTCATCGACAACCTGTTTTTCGATTATTTTTAAAGCACCATTGCCAGTTTCTTCTGCAGGCTGAAAAATTAATTTTAGACGTCCCGGCAAATGTACCTGCATTTCTTTTAATAATAGCAGCATCCCTAAAACCATGGTCATATGGGCATCATGACCGCAGGAATGATTGGCTTGAAACGTCCCATTAACCTGCTGCCACAACGAATCCATATCAGCACGGACTCCAACGGTCAAGGAATCCTCTGTACCATTCCCCCATTCACCGATAACACCGGTATGGTCTGGAAAAGTCCTGATAAGACATCCGTTTCTTTGTAAAAAATCTGCGATGAATTCGGTTGTTTTTACCTCCTTCCAACTTAGCTCCGGATGCTCGTGTAAATGGTCAAATAATTCAAAAATAATGGCCCTAATTTTTTCTATTGCACTTTTCAAACTCAATCCCTCATATCTCTGTTTAGGCTAGAAGCTGGACAGTCTCTTGTTTTACCGTTAACTCTTGGAGCGCATCCTCCTGCACGTCAACCCCTAATCCTGGCTTTCCGCTTAAATGAACGAAAGGAATTCGATATTCCAAATTGCCTATTTCCTTACTAAATAATAATGGCCCAGTCAATTCTGTACTTGTGATGTTTTTTCTTGCCATGGCAGTATGATAGCCAGCTGCCGACCCGATGGAGGACTCGACCATTGATCCAACTTGGCAGGAGATTCCTGCGTATTCTGCTGTTTTGGCCATATGAATCGCTGGATAGATACCGCCGGATTTCATTAATTTAATGTTGATTTTATCGGCCGCATTTTTCTTGATAATTTCATGTAGATGCGCGCCATTATGCACACTTTCATCCGCCATAATCGGGATAATTGTTTTCTTTCTAAGCTCCGCGAGCCCATCGATGTCTCCCATTTTAATTGGCTGTTCGAGCCAGGAAATCCGCAGCGGTTCTAGTAAAGGAAGGGCCTGAGCTGCTGTTGAATAATCCTTCCAGCCTTGATTGACATCCACTCGGATTGGCACCTCAAATCCTACAGCATTTCGAACAGCTTTCACCCGTTCTAAATCCATATAAAGATTAAAACCAACTTTTAGTTTTAAGGAGCTATAGCCTTGAGCAACCGCCTGTTTCGCTTTCTCGGCCATTATTTCAGGTTCCTCGATACTTAACACTTTTGCAAAAGTGAGTTCGTTATGAAATTTGCCGCCGATTAATTCATAGACGGGCTTGTCCGAATATTTTCCCATCAGGTCATAACAAGCGATATCAATCGCCGCTTTTGCCGCTGGATTGGCATGGATGCGACTATCCATAATGTGATGGATTCGTTCAATCGCAAATGGGCTCTCTCCCATAATGGCAGGCAATAATTGATGTTTTAAAATTTCAATCGCGCTAAAAAAAGATTCCCCAGTTACATGTTCATCCGGAACGGCTTCTCCATATCCGATTAGGCCGCCATCCGTTTCTAGCTTCACAATAACGGAAGGCATATAGTCATAGGTTTCATATGAAATAATAAATGGTGTTTTTAACGGCAAATGGATGCCCACGATGTCTGCTTTAATAATTTTCAACGTAATCTCCCTTTCGTTTTAACGACAATGTCGTTATAGTGTCGTTAATTGTTAATTTAATAATATGCTGTAAATTCACAAAAATCAATATTTTTATGAATTTAGCATATTACTTAGTTTCTCCGTGATATTATATAGTGCACGAGGACGTCCTTGATCATATGGCTGCTCTTCGCCAGTAATGTGTATATATTTTTGTTCAAGAAATCTTTTTATGATCCTTTCCGCTGACCGCCTGCTTACGGCGAAATAATCGGCCAATTCCTGGGCGGAAAAAGAACGAAATTGATTGATTCTCAGAAAATCAAAAAACCTTAGTAAGTTCTTCGCCGTCATTTTCAGTTGTTCAGCTAATAATTGAATTTCCTGATCCTCGTTTTTTAACGTATATTGTTTTTCATTCTCAAACAGAGGTCCAATTAATTTTTTGTCTTCATCTAATAGAAAAACAGTTGTCTTTTCCGAAGAATGCTTTTCAGTAAAATACAATGCTTGATTTGCATGGTTTTCCGCATCATTCATTGTATAACCGTACCCAATTCCGATTTGCATAGAGGATTTAATCTTCCCATCAAGCTCAAGGATTGTTTGCAATCGTTCTTTCTGAACAGCTTCCAATGAACCACGATTGGTATAAATAAGAAATGGTTGATAATGATCCATTGATACTCTTGCATTTAATTGTCTTGCCATCTCATTTAAACTCTGGAGCATTTGGAGTCGAAATACTTGTTCATCCTGATGAGTTGGATAATTGTTTACCTTTAAAGAGATGACAGCAATTTGAGAATCCTTTGTTTTCTTTAGCCTTGTCAACGTTATGGTCTTTTCCAATGCTTCTTTTAAGGTTTGTTTAGGCTGAACCATATAAATCGATGGGATCTCTAATTTCTGAAGTTCTTCATATACGGCATGAATGCTAGTTAACGCAAATTGTGTTTTTTTCGCTTTATAAAGATCAGCGTGAAATTGTACAAATTGCGAAAAATCAAAGGATGACTTCTCTTCTTCAAAGTTAAAAATCCAAGGATAATCTTTTATAAAATTAGGTCCATTTGAAATCTGTATTTCTTTTAATACATTTTCAATGAAATCCTGCTTCGGCAAATCAATCGAAATCTTTTCCAGCGGTATTTTTTCATGAAAATAAATTGAAAATAATGATAACGAAACAACAAACTCGTTAAAGGGAACATAGGTTGCCATAAGGTTGTACTCGTTTATTTTTCTTTGGCCAAAATAAAAGGCTATGGCTCCAGAAAAAAGTAAGGTATCAACCTCTTTTCCTGCTTTATCAATCAAATGGTCAATTTCCCAAGGAGATTCATAGGTATAGTCGACAAACGATACTTCTGGAAATAATGGATAATATTCAGAAATGGCTTCGATAAATAAGTTTGATCCTAAAACACCAATAACGAACATCTTGACAGCTCCTATATAACTTAAACACTCTTTAAACAACAGTATACCATGGTTTGAGAATCATTGACATTTTAGAAGGAGTTACAGGCTATCAAAAAATTTCTGTTTCAATATAAATTAAGAAGCTAACCAAATGATTAGCTTCTTCTAAATTAAATTCAAAATTTGAAAGACTTTGTTATGATTTCCCATTGTTCCTCGTCAGTAAGTTCACGGTAATCTACTTTTACCGTATAAATTAGATCTTTTAAAGGTTTAATCAAACAATTCCCCATATCAAATTCCCCTCTCCTAGTACAATATTAGCACTTCTTATTACTCCTCTGAATGTACTAAGTTGTTCTTGAAAGCCATTTTGATAGTCTAGGTTTGTTTTAAAAGCGTTGTTTGCATCCGCCTATAATCACTATAATTGCAAACGCTTTCAAAGGCAAGTTAATTTTATGAAATTTCAGAAATTTACTTTTTGGCAATAAGAAAAACCCGCTGTTCCTTTTCAAGCTTTAATTAACAAATTTCTCCGCCAACCACTGTTAGATCTTTTTCATTTAAAATAGACGCTTCAATGGATAGTTCAAGTCCCTTTACAATCAAATCCAGACTCATACTTGGGTGTCCGGGATTTCGGACTATTTGTTCCGGCAAAAATGGAATATGGATAAAGCCGCCCCGGATGTCCTTTCTGCTTGTATCCAAATAATTCATTAAACCATAGAAAATATGATTGCAGACGAATGTTCCGGCCGTATTCGAAACGGCAGCAGGAATTCCGTTTTCGGTCATATTTTTTACCATTGCTTTGATTGGCAGATTGGAAAAGTATGCAGATGGCCCACCTGGTACAATCTCTAAGTCGATTGGCAGATTATTCTCGTTATCTGCGATTCTTGCATCATCCACATTGATGGCTACCCGTTCCGGAGTGATCGTGGACCTCCCTCCTGCCTGACCTACGCAAATGACGAGGTCTGGATTGATTTCATCAATTGCCTCAATAAGCCTGGTAATGGCTTTGCCGAAAACCGTAGGTATTTCACATGTAATAACTTCATAGCCTCTAATTACTTTTCCATTTAATTGCTTTACTGCTTCGAGCGCGGGATTGACAGGCTCACCCCCAAACGGATCAAAGCCTGTAACTAGTATCTTTTTCATGGCAATTTCCCTCACAATTATTCTTGAGTTACTACTTCTTGGATACGTTCTTGATGGGTGTATACATTAAATCCGTTTCCACGAATAAAGCCAACAGCGGTAATTCCAAGTTCATCCGCCAGACTTAAGGCAAGATTCGTTGGGGCAGATTTCGATAGGATTATGCCCACTCCAATCTTAGCTGCTTTTAGCAAAACCTCCGATGAGATTCGGCCGCTAAAGGCTATAATCTTATCCTTCAGTGGAATTTTATGGATAATGCAATAGCCAAAAAGTTTATCCAAGGCATTATGACGTCCAATATCAGTTCTTGAAATGATGATTCCGTCCCTTGTGCATAAAGCGGCATTATGCACGCCCCCTGTTTGCTGAAAATGTAGAGAGCTTTCCTGAAGCTTCTCCATTAATTTGCGGCATTGATAAGGTGTAATCGTCAAATTTGATCTGATGGTTTTTGCCGTTTTGACATCATTATGAAAGTAAAACTGACGCCCTTTCCCACAACAGGATCCAATAAATCGCTTCGAATGAAAATCTTTTTGTATTGAATGCTGGTTTATTAGATCTACATAAGCGAATCCCTTATCCTCATCGATGTGCAGAGATTTGATATCTTGATAGCTCCGAATCACTCCTTCAGAAGCTAAAAACCCAACCACCAATTCCTGCAATTCAGAAGGGGTGCATACCATTGTGGCAAACTCGTCTCCGTCTAATATGATCGTTAAGGCTGATTCGATAGCGATGTCATCCTCAGCCTCAACAAATCGCTGTCCATTATACCTGACAATGTTTTGCAGGGTAGTGATTTCATTTATCACAGCGCTTTCTCCTTTCTATTAGCATTAACCTACTTCTGTTTCCAGGTCGGGAATTGGATTTTCAACGTAATCTGTATCTTTTCTAGCATTATATCTCTCTGCTTTTTCAACATAAACCGTGATATTGTAATCCGGAATTCCGGCAAATTTCTCATACCGGCCGCGCGGGAGCAAGAAGTTTCCTTCCGGGAAGTGAACTTCAATATTCCCTGGTGCAATTTCAACAAATTTTGCTTTGCCCTGGAATACGCCAAAACCGTTATATACAACAATTCCTTCACCTTCCGCGATGCTCAGCTTTTTGGCATCAGCAGCATTCATGAGAACGTCATACCGGCCAGCACCGTTTAACGGATCCACTTCGTTATAAACCATTGAATTAAACTGCTTGCCGCGGCGGGAAGTGACGATAAATTGTTCAGGTTTTTTATTTAAATCTGGAATCTCAACTGGAATCAATGTTCCCTTTCCATCAGAGGTCGGACAAATCCCGTCCTCACATAACCATGCGCCGCCCCACTGGAAGGAGTCTCCCTGTTTTTTCAAGTGTTGGATGCCTTCATAATCAGGATTTGCTTTCCCGATTTCCTTCCGGACGGCATACCCATTGGCAAAATTAATCAAATGAGCAGATTCGGGTTTGACACGCTTGGCAAGATCAATATAAATTTTCCATTCTGCTCTTGCTTCTTCGATTCTATTTTTATTGCCGGGAATCTCAGGCGAGAAATATACCATCCGTTCCGTTGATGTACTCGTGCCGCCATCCTCCTGCTCGTATCGTGTTTTTGCCGGCAATACGATAACCGCCTCTTTAGCATCAACTAAGGTCGAGGTGTTTAAGATAATGTCCTGGTGAACACGTACCTCCAATTCAGATAATGCTTTTTCAATAAAATCAGGGTCTGGCATCGTTTCTAAAAAGTTCCCACCGGATAAGTAATACAGCTTGATTTTTCGCTCGTGATCATCCGGGAGCACGATGTTTTCCAGTGTTACCCCCACTATATCTCCCTGCCACTTTGGAAGTTCAAATCCCCAAAGCTTTTCGATTCTTTCTGCGTTAGTCGAATCCCAGCCGCCGCCAGGTAATACGAATGGGTCTGCACCCATCTCTCCGCTTCCTTGTACACTAGAGTGACCCCGGAACGGCATCAGACCGGCATGCTTTCTTCCAAGATGTCCCCGAAGCAGAGCCAGGTTTGCCACTTGAGAGATATTGTCTGTTGCAAAGGAATGCATTGTAAGCCCAAGTGCCCATGCATACACAGCATTCTTGCTTTTGGCTAAAAGCTCTGCCAGTCCTATAATTCGTTCCTTTGGAACACCTGAGGATTCAACGATGGATTCCCAGCTTTGTTCTTGAACCTTTACCTTTAGCTCTTCATAGCCATGTACATGAGCCTCAATAAACTTACGATTAATCGCTGAGCCATATTTGTCCTCTTCCATTGAAAACCAATGTTTCATAATCCCA
This sequence comes from Neobacillus sp. NRS-1170, assembly GCF_050468025.1. NCBI lineage: Bacteria > Bacillati > Bacillota > Bacilli > Caryophanales > Bacillaceae > Neobacillus > Neobacillus sp. NRS-1170. The sequence goes on from NZ_JBITPF010000011.1 coordinate 173,257, forward strand.
TGCATGAAGGCGATATCACCGCCAATGTTGACTTGATAGAAATCATCCGCGATTTTTGTTCCAAACAATGCCGATTCCGGGTTTGAAGGAATCCAATATTGATCCATCGCTGGCTCCCGATACGGGTTTACGACAATGATTTTGGTTCCTTTTTTCTTGGCCTCAAGCATATATTTGGAGGATACAGGGGAGGAATTCGATGCAACACTTCCCCAAAATAACAAGACATCAGTGCCAATCCAATCTAAATAATTGCAGGTGGAAGCTCCTACTCCTATGGAACGCTTTAAAGCAGTTTTACTTGGTGCATGACATATCCGGGATGCATTATCGATATGATTGGTTCCGAGAAAACGGGCCACCTTCCCTGCCACATAATAGCTTTCATTTGTAATCCCGCGTGCCGTCAGATAAAAAGCATATTGTTTTGGATTTAACTTTCGCATTTTCAGCGCAATCATTTCCATCGCTTGATCCCATGAGAGACGCGAAAATGTTCGTTCCCCTTTTCTCCGAATTAACGGATATGGGATACGTCCGAGCTTTCGAAGCTCAGTACTGTCAAATTTTTTTAATTCGTCAATGTCTGCATGAAGAATTTCCGGCTTAATCGCTGGCATCGTATTGAGCCTTAACACATTTAAGCGGGTTGTACAAACATGCGGCCCTGTTAATGTCTGGTCATATAAGCCGGAAACGCCAAGCGCACAGCCATCACAAACCCCTTTGGTGATAATATTGGCTGCATAACCGAAATTATCTTTATTCTCCCAAACGACTTTCATAGTATCGCGAATATGTTTTGGTTTTAATTTACCCAGCCCAAACGGAATGGGACTTACCCAGTGTTTTGGTGCCGGCACCATTGATTTTTTCTGTGGCCCCGGATGCAATGTTTTCCCCATGATCCGCTCCCCCTCTAATATTCTAAATTCCAAGAAAAAACCACCAGGGAAAGAATTCATCGCATAAGAGGATGAATGCTCCAAGGTGGTTAGCCTCTAACAGGTCGCTGCCAACTACCAACAAACTGTCATTCGGTAAAAGTCTTAATTAAATTTATTCACTAAACTCCTATGCTTCCAGTTAAATTTGAAAATAATAAGTCTTCTTAAAATTCACAACTTGTTCACAATTGATGGTTTTTATAATACCATGGAAGCGGATTCAATTCAAGACATAAACAAAACTCGCTCACTTGAACTGCTCCCATCATTGTTAGAATGAGACCAACAAGTTGAGGCAGTTCAAGATTGGCGAGTTTTTCATTTTCGACCTATTTTAAATTTGGAGCCAGAGCAACCTCGGGTGATGTTACCTTATCATAAAAATCAACAAATTTATCACGGTCTTCGCTATCCCGATACGCCATTGCGACACGTGGATGCTCATTTAGTACACCAGAAATCATATAAGGAATGATGTAGCCCCACTCCCACTGTTGGCGCATTTCCAACATATGCTTCTCAATTATGCCAAGAACTGGCTTAAGCTCATAGCTTGGTTTTTGAATGTAGCTGACAAGAAGCTCTGTGTTACAGTTACCGGCAGCACGCCCCATGCCATATACGGAAGAATCCAAAAATGTAACGCCATTTCGAATTGCAGTCAAAGTATTAGCGAATGCCAGCTGCATGTTGTTATGGGTATGGATACCCAGCTGCTTGTTAGGAATCAACTCTTTGAACTTTTTCACCTGGTGGTCGATATCAACGGGATCTAAGCTTCCGAAAGAATCAACAATGTAAACAACATCGACAGGACTCTCTTTCACCAATTGAAACGCTTTAATCAGCTGTTGTTCCGGTACACTGGATAGCGCCATGATGTTTAAGGAAGTCTCATAGCCCAAATCATGAAACATTTGAACAAGCTCTAAGCCTTTATCTACTTCGCGGATATAGCAGGCTACCCGAATCATATCTAAAACGCTTTGCTCCCGCGGCAGAATGTCATTTGGATCAACACGCCCGATGTCTACTAAAGCAGAAAGCTTGGTAAACTTTTTCTCAGGAATAATTTCTTTTAGGAAATTATCGTCTAGAAATCTCCATGGATTTGGCTCAGTCGCTTTAAGAAGCTTTGGAGAATTTTTGTAGCCGATCTCCATGTATTCAACACCGGCTTCACTAAGTCCATTATACAAATCTTGAACAAATTCGACACTGAAGTCCCAATTGTTAACCAAGCCTCCGTCTCGAATAGTACAGTCTAATATTTTGGTGCGTTGTTCCATGATCGTTTTTCCCCCTGTTTCCATCAATTAAGAATATCATTTTTAACTTTCATGCTTTTAAGTACTAAAATAACTTATGGTGTTTATATCATAGTTTGTTCAGATAAGTCAATCTATTAACCAAAAATACTCCCTCTGAATCTAGTGTTATGTGTAATGGAATAAAAAACTGACCATCATTTTGAGCAGTTCCATTCTATTAATTATTATAATTAATCCGCCAACTGCAGCTTAATCTCGATCAACGTTCCTTTAATCACCTTACTAGCATATAAATAGTCATTTTTGGGTGATTCAATAATAATTCGTGTGTTTAACTCATTAGCCAATAGCAGTATAAAGTTTGCTAAGATTTAACTTAATAGCAGAATTAAATGCTTCTAGCAAATGTTCAGTGCTTAGGTTTAATATAGTATTTTCCGTATTTTTTAGAATCCCTTAAAATTTATTTATCATTTTGTAATTATTATTATCAGAACTGAACCTAACTCTTGATCAAATATTAATAAGAGGTGATTGAAATGGATAACCATCTTCAGCATCATTTGATATCCGCTTTTTGAAAATTGGCCAGTTGGTCAATAGTGGCGTTCTGTAAATTGGTTGTGGGGCTGGTAAGGGTCAGCGAGTCGCTCCTGTTGGATATACGACAGTTGGAACCACATTAGTTCCACTTACGGTCCTATAGAATTTGCTGTCCCATTACAAGCTGTTCGTCAGAAATAATAAGATTTGACCATGTTTACTTACATTTTTAACAGTGGGAACCATTTGTTTTCCCACTGTTAAACAAAATTAATCCTTCTAATGTTTTATTAAACTGGGAGTCTCAGGACAGGACGAATAACTATCATGTGATAATAGCAACCGACTCTAGCTTTAATCATATAGTCTCTGATCAAACAGTTACTTCGTCGACAATCATATTAGATAAACTAAAGCCGGATACACACTACTACTGGAAAGTGACCTCCGTATCAAGCGGAAAAGAAAAACAAATCGGCATGTATTCTTTTTCAACAAAAATAACAACCATACCAGCCGCACCAATTCACTCTTTTAATCTTTATAAAACTATTTGGAATTGCAAAGAAAAAATATAAACGCACTGGAAAGTCTGTCTCTGTAAACGTTCAGATTGATTACCTGAGGCGCATTCAGAATCTTCTAAAAAGGGATCAAAAGACCGATTCTTGAATGGGAATAGGTCTAATCGTCAATATTTGAAAGACTTTGGAATCAATTCAAATTGTTCCTCAGCAGTTAATTCTTTGTTTCTTTATACCCGCACACATATCATATCCCTTTTTCCTTAAAATGACTTAGGATACCTGTGATAACCAAACAATCATTTATCCATAATATAAGATTCTATAATCAGTACAAGTTCCTCAATAATATCGTTTAAATTCATCATGCTTGTATCTTTCCTTAGAATTTTAGTAGTTTTTAAAAGCAAAATTTCTTCTTGCTCACTCATAAAAATGCCCCTATTCTTAAATAGATGATGATGTTTTACCACGGAAAGCACCTATTTACTCATATGTGTAATTTACACATATTTAACCCTATTTCTACAATATATGTAAAATACATTTATAATACATATTCAACTCGCTAACGGTAAGGTAATCTCAATTAGAGTTCCTTCGTTCAGTTTACTTTGATAGGAAATTCTCCCATTATGCTGTTTAATAATTTTATGACAGATCATTAATCCAAGTCCAGTTCCCTTTTCTTTCAAGGTGTAAAACGGCTCTCCTAACCGTGGAATAAGTTCTTCAGGTATGCCGCATCCGTGGTCCTTAAAGGAAATCATACACTCACCATCAGTATTCTTCCTGACATTAATATGAATCTCTCCGCCTTCAATCATTGCTTCCGAACTGTTCCGTATTAAATTGAGGAAAACCTGCTTTAATTGATTCTTCTCACCAATTACAAAAATGGCCGAGTCTTCTATACTTAATTTAAAATGAATATTATTCATCTTGGATTGAGGAGAAATTAAATTAAGGCTGTTTTTTATTAATTCACATACATTCAATCGAATTAGTTGGATTGCTTGTGGTTTTCCCAATGAAAGAAGTTCGCTTGTAATGGTTTCAATACGTTCCAGTTCACTAAGCAGCAGCTCCGAAATTTCACTACGATTTTTTTCCTTATGATAAAGTTGTATAAACCCTTTTATGGTAGTTAGCGGATTCCTTATTTCATGTGCTACTCCAGCAGCTAATTCACCAACTATAGATAGTTTTTCAGATTGAATAATCATTTCTTCTGATTTTTTACGTTCAGTGATATCCCGACTTATAAGTACGAAATGTTCAATAGATTCGTCTCCCCCTTTAACAGGAATACAACGAGACTCTAAATCTATAAATTCCCCATTTTGGTGCTGTAATCTGCATTCAATCGTATAAGGATCTTTTTTTTCAAGCATCTTATTCATTGTTTTCCTTATTATATCTATATCATCCGGATGAATTACCTTAGATAATTCTGTACTCTCCAGTTCGGAAACCTCGTATCCCAATACATATTTATGAGAAGGTGATAGATATCGAATCGAAAAATCTTTATCCATCACCATGATCAGGTCTGAAGTATTCTCAGCTATAAGTCGGTAGTTTGCTTCACTGCCTTCCACCATCCTATTCATTTGTAACAATTTGTTGTTTAATCTATATAAATTGATATTTGCCATCAATAGTAAGACAGCGAGCATCATTCCAAGTAAACTAAAAATGTAATACTCAAATTGCCTAAAAAATATCAGGTAAAGAACATCTTTTGAAAAGATCAACCAAGCTCCCTCCGCTAATAAATGAAATGGATTTCTACACTTTTAACATTTTTCGGGAAACGCCTGTTTCCATCGCAGCTTTAGCAACATCTGCTGAAACTTGCGATACTACCCGGCGGTCAAATGGATTTGGAATGACATAATCTGCTTGAAGTTCTTCCTTGGAAATCAATTCAGCGATTGCATTAACGACTGCTAGTTTCATTTCTTCATTGATTTCCTTTGCCTGAATGTCTAAAGCTCCTCGAAAGATGCCTGGAAAGGCCAATACGTTATTGATCTGATTAGCGAAATCCGATCGTCCAGTGCCGACTACTAGTGCACCAGCTTCTTTTGCATCCTCCGGCAGTATTTCAGGCACCGGATTTGCCATCGCAAATATGATGGAGTTTTCCTTCATAGAACGAACCATTTCTTTGGTAACGGCACCTGCAGCAGATACACCAACAAACACATCTGCCCCAACTAGTGCATCCGCTAGGGTACCCTGCTTTTGCTCCGTATTCGTGATGCACGCCAGCTCTTCTTTAAATTTATTCATTCCAGTTAAGCGGCCTTTAAAAATGATTCCCTTTGTATCACACAGGATGACATCTTTTACACCCATATGAAGGAAAAGTTTGACGATTGCTACACCTGCGGCACCCGCACCATTCACCACTACACGAATATCTTCAATTTTTTTATTTGCGAGATTAAGAGCGTTGATTAACCCGGCTGCAGTCACAATGGCAGTACCATGTTGATCATCGTGAAAAATTGGGATTTCACAAGATGCTCGTAACCTCTCTTCAATTTCGAAACATTGAGGCGCAGCAATGTCTTCTAAATTTACTCCCCCAAAAGTTGGCTCTAGCAGTTTCACAATCTCAACAATTTTATCTGGGTTAGTGGTGTCTAAGCAGATCGGGAATGCATCAACATCGGCAAATGATTTGAATAATAATGCTTTCCCTTCCATAACAGGCATGGCCGCTTTTGGGCCAATATTCTCAAGACCTAGTACAGCCGACCCGTCTGAAACAACAGCCACAAGATTTCCCTTCATAGTGTAATCATATACTTTGTTTTCATCTTCATATATGTCCATGCAGGGCTCTGCCACACCAGGAGAATAGGCGAGACTTAAATCACTAGCATCCTTTATATCTACTTTAGAGTAAACACCAAGTTTTCCTCGGTTATCTTTATTCATTTTTAATGCTTTTTCACGTAAAGTTTGCATTTAAAACCTCTCCCCTTGTTGAAATTAAGGGCATAGTGCTAGAAGGTTCAGCTTTTTTCAGTTTAGGGCATTTCCTTACTTAAACACTAGTAATGATCATTTTTCTTTTTTAAATTGTCCGTTATATTTTCTCCGAAATATCGATTATATAAATCATATAATTGATTCCGATATTCACTTACACTGTGATGATGATTTCCATATTGCTTTCTGGCTGCAGTCATATTTTTTTTTATCGTTTCAAATTCTTCTACCATTTTTCTTAATAACAAAATGGTAACCCCCTTATTTTTGAAACCTAGTCACCGTCCAGCCTTGTTATATCGCAACTCTATTAAAAATTTTCAAACCCCACTTTTGAATGCGTTTTCAATTATTCATTTATTTTGAGTATAGATTTCAATATTTTTAAGAGTTTACCAATACTTTTTTGAATTCTTCGGTAAGAAGTGGAATTACTTCAAATAAATCACCAACAATACCAAAGTCCGCTATTTGAAAGATTGGTGCCTCAGGATCTTTGTTTATTGCTACTACAACCTTAGAATTGGACATCCCAGCCAAATGCTGAATGGCACCTGATATCCCGCAGGCAATGTATAAATCAGGGGTTACCACTTTTCCCGTCTGTCCAATTTGCAAAGAGTAATCGCAGTATTCTGCATCACATGCACCACGGGATGCTCCTACTGCACCGCCAAGAACCTCCGCAAGTTCCTGAAGCGGTTTAAAACCATCGGCTGATTTAACCCCGCGGCCTCCTGAGATAACAATCTTCGCCTCTGATAAATCGACACCACCTGTGGTTTTTCGGACTACTTCCTTCACTATTGTACGCAGGTCTTTAAGTTCAACATTAAAACGGACAATTTCAATCGTACCGTCAACTTCATTCAAGGGAATATTATTTGGTCGCACGGTTGCAAATGGGATACCAGAAACAACTTTCTTTTTCTGAAACGCTTTGCCTGAGTAAATAGGATGTGTAAAGAGTACATCACCATTTTCTATCTGAACATCAATAATATCCGAGACAAGACCAAGTCCAAAACGAGCCGCAAGGCGCGGTGCTAGATCTTTCCCGATTGCAGTATGTGGAAATAAAATTGCATCTGGCTCAACATCATCTATTACTTGGCGTAATGCTTGAGAATATCCATCTGTTGTATAAACGTCCAGTTCTGTGTTGCCAATAATATATACTTTATTTGCACCATGTTTCCCTAAAACTTTGGCATAATGAGTCGCATCACTACCTATTGCAATCGCAATAATTTCTCCGCCTTCAGCAATCCGCTGCGCAGCTGTTAACACCTCAAGTGAAACCCCTCTTAAATTTCCGGCTTTTGCTTCTGTTAATACTAGAACTTTTCTCATATGCTCTCATCCTCCTAAGTTATTAAATTACCTTCGCTTCACTTCGTAGTAGTGCGGCTAGTTCAGAAACTTGATCTTTGATATCCCCGTTTAGGATACGACCTGCTTTCTTTTTTTGTGGAAAAAACGTCTCGGTGACAACCGTTTTTACTTCTATATCTTCATCAACATCTAAATCCTCTGGCTCTAAATGCTCGATTGGCTTTTTCTTCGCTTTCATAATCCCAGGCAAGGAAGGATAACGAGGTTCATTTAACCCTTGTTGTGCTGTTATCAGAACTGGAAGAGGAACTTGTATCACCTCTTTATCTCCTTCTACGTCCCGTTCAATAATGGCATTATTTCCCTCTATGTCCAGTTTCGTAATCGTCGTTGCCTGGGCTATGTCAAGTTCTTCAGCGAGACGTGGACCAATTTGTCCTGAACCATAATCCACGGCTACATTTCCGCATAGTATGATGTCAAATTCACGTTTTTTAATAGCTGCCGCAAGGATTTTGGCAGTACCGTATTCATCAAGATCATCGCTTTCAATCAGGACTGCTTTATCCGTCCCCATGGCCAGTGCTGTCCGCAGCGCATTTTCAGCGCGTTCCGGTCCAGCTGTTATAACGGTGACCTCACCGCCGTGCTCATCTCGCAGTTTAATCGCTTCCTCAATAGCATATTCATCATAAGGATTGATGATAAAATTTACCCCATCTTCACAGATACTGCCATTTTGAATCACAATTTTTTCTTCCGTATCAAACGTTTGTTTCAACATAACTAATATGTTCATTTATCCTATATCTCCTTAATAAGTTCATTTTTTTTTGAACTGCTCTGCTTGAACCGCTTCCCCGCTTTAATCATTTTTCCTAACTGGTTATTAACAAATTTTTCCACAACTATTTCTTCATTGAATAGAGGTGGAGCACTGATTAATTGGTCAACAATCCCGATCTTTTTTGCTTCAATTCCCCCATAAATTTGCCTAAATACCCTTACTTCTTTTGCTTTTTCATATCCAATCAACGATTTCAAGGTAGCCTCACTATCCTTTGTTCGAATGGCCCCATTTGAAAAACCAAACCTTGCTGATTTCGTTGCGACACGATAATCACAGGCAAGAGCCATTTCGAACCCCTCACCTGTCGCATATCCAGAAATAATCGCGATAGACGGAAAAGACTGTTCTTTCATTGTTTGAACTGCTTTTTCGAGGAGTTGACTTTTTAAAGATCCATCCGCATGATCCCCCCGTTCTAATTCACTTGTTGCAAAGGTAATCTCACTCGTACTCATTACAACTATTGCTTCAACCGATTTTTCCAATTCAATCTCTTTTAAACAGAGATTCAAATCAAATAAAAATTCAACATTTACGACATTGGCAGGAGAATTGCTAAACCTTAGGATGGCAATCTTCCCCTGCTTCACCCAACTTACCAATGGAGACATGGTAATCCTCCCATAATAGATTCCTTACAACGGAATATTCCCGTGTTTTTTTTGCGGTCTAGTTTCTTTTTTTGTTTTTAGCATTTCTAAAGTTTGTAAAAGCACTTTTCGTGTATCCCGTGGATCGATCACGTCATCGACCATCCCGTGAGATGCCGCCACATAAGGGTTGGCAAACTTGTTACGATATTCTTCTATTTTTTCTGCTCGTGTTTCTACTGGATTGTTGCTTTGGTTAATTTCCTTAGCAAAAATGATATTTGCTGCTCCTTCCGGACCCATAACGGCGATTTCTGAATTTGGCCAGGCATAGACAATATCCGCTCCGATTGATTTTGAATTCATCGCCACATAGGCACCGCCAAATGCCTTTCGAAGAATAACCGTTATTTTTGGAACGGTTGCTTCGGAATAGGCGTATAGAATTTTGGCTCCATGACGAATGATTCCTCCATGCTCCTGATTGACCCCCGGGAAAAAGCCAGTAACGTCTTCAAACGTGATAATCGGAATATTGAAAGAGTCACAGAATCGAATAAATCTAGCCGTCTTATCTGAAGAGTTAATATCCAGTCCGCCCGCCATAACTTTAGGCTGATTGGCAACAATCCCAACACTGTTTCCAGCCATTCGTCCAAAACCAACGACAATGTTTTTGGCATAATCTTTCTGCACTTCCATGAACTCTCCACGATCCAATACTTGTTCTATAACCTTTCGAATGTCATATACTTTCGTTCCATTGAGAGGTACCAGGTCAAGCAAATCCTCCCGCCAATCATCGTCTTCCCTGCATTCCTGAGACGGAGACTTCTCCAGATTATTTTGAGGCAGCAATGAAATTAATCTTCGTACATCTTCCAAAACCTCTGGTTCAGAATCTGCGGTAAAATGGGCGCATCCGCTAATGGAGGAATGTACCTTCGCCCCGCCAAGATTCTCAGCAGAAATATTTTCCCCTGTTACCGTTTCAATGACCTTTGGTCCTGTAATAAACATTTGACTGGTTTTTTCCACCATAAACACAAAATCTGTAATCGCTGGAGAATAAACGGCCCCGCCTGCACAAGGACCCATAATCACAGAGATTTGCGGGATAACCCCTGAATAGATTGCATTTCGATAAAAGATTTGGCCGTATCCGTCTAAAGAGACTACTCCTTCTTGAATCCTTGCGCCGCCAGAATCATTTAAACCAATGATCGGTGCCCCATTTTTGGCAGCCAAATCCATAATTTTGCAAATCTTAGTGGCGTGCATCTCTCCCAATGCTCCGCCAAAAACAGTAAAGTCCTGGGCAAATACATAGACAAGGCGGCCATGGATTTTTCCGTACCCCGTTACAACCCCTTCTCCCGGAGCATCTGATCGATCCATTCCAAAGTTAGTGGCACGGTGCTGTATGAATGGATTTAATTCCACAAAAGAATGATCATCGAGCAATAAATCAATCCGTTCCCTTGCTGTTAGTTTTCCGCGATTATGCTGAATCTCAATTCGGTCGCCGCCGCCGCCAAGCTCAATCTTACTCTTCCGATCCCATAAATCATGAAGTTTCTCATAAACTGTGCTCATTGGTTCTCTCCACTTCCTCTCTCGATGACTTTGTAGGTGATGTACTGTTTTCGAAAATTTCTAATAATTTTACCGCTGCATTTGTCGCCGTTAATGACCCCTTTTCGACAGATTTTTCGATCTCTGGAGTACACAGTAACACTTCAGCATTCTTATAAAAACTAGCTCTCAGATGTTCCTCGACCATGCTATATATCCAATCCAACTTTTGTTTTTTTCTACGTTCATGAAAATATCCGGACGAAATGGTATTTTGACGAAACGACCTGATCATGGACCAAATGTCTTCTAACCCTTCCCCATTCAGGGCAGAACAAGTATTGGCTTGACTAATCCAGCCCGGCGTCGCCGGCTCTAAAAAGTGCAAAATACGGTTAAATTCCGTCTTGACATTGGCTGCTTTCATTTTGTTGTCACCGTCTGCCTTATTAACCACGATGGCATCCGCTAATTCCACAACCCCCTTTTTCATCCCCTGCAATTCATCGCCGGCACCAGTAATTAATACGAGTAAGAAAAAATCTACCATTGATCGGACCGTTACTTCACTTTGACCTACCCCAACCGTTTCTACTAAAATCACATCGTAACAGGCTGCCTCACACAACAGCATCGCTTCCCTTGTTTTACGGGCAATTCCTCCTAGGTTACCCCCGGAAGCAGAAGGCCGGATAAAGGCATTGGGATTCTTTGATAAGGAGTCCATCCTGGTCTTATCGCCCAAAATACTGCCTTTTGTCCTGGTGCTGCTAGGATCTATAGCTAACACCGCCACTCGATAACCGAGTTGACACAACATATTCCCAAGTGACTCTATTAAAGTACTTTTCCCTGCTCCAGGGACACCTGTAATTCCAATCCTGATGGAGCGTCCAGTCTTTGGAAGCAACCTTGTCAAAAGGTTCTGGGCGGTTTCCTTATGGGCAGGCAAATTACTTTCTATTAAGGTAATCGCCTGGGCAAGAATTGCCCGGTCCCCTTGCATAATCCCTCTTTCGTAGTCATCCACTGTTAAACCTTTTCGTCGTTTTACCGGTAGCACCATTAGTTCGTATCCTCAAGTCGACGATTGATTTCTTCCAACACTTTTTGAGCTGCAACTGGAATAACGGTACCAGGACCAAAGATAGCTGCTGCACCATTTTCCTGTAAAAATTCATAATCCTGTGCAGGAATAACGCCGCCTGCGACAATGACGATGTCTTCCCGGCCCAAATTTCTCAATTCAGCCACGAGTTTAGGCAGCAGGGTTTTATGTCCGCCTGCCAAGGAACTCATCCCGATGACATGAACATCATTTTCCACTGCCTGAAGGGCCGTTTCCTCTGGTGTTTGGAAAAGGGGACCAATGTCCACATCAAAACCCAGATCAGCAAAAGCAGTAGCAATCACCTTCGCCCCGCGATCATGTCCATCCTGACCGAGCTTGGCAATCATGATTCTTGGCCGGCGTCCTTCCCGGGCTTCAAAGTCATCAGCCTGCTTCCTTACGATTTCCATTTCATGCTTTTCGCCATATTCGGCGCTATATACTCCATTGATCGAGCGAATCACCGCTTTATGACGTCCTACCACCTTTTCATATGCATCGGATATCTCCCCTAGGCTTGCTCTTGCCCTAGCGGCCTCAATGGCCAAAGCTAATAAATTTCCTTCACCTGTTTCTGCTGATTTGGTAATCGCCTCTAGTGCTGCCTGTACTTTTGCTTCATCCCGGTTAACACGCAACTCCTCCAGGCGCTTGATTTGCGCTGCTCGGACGGTAGTATTATCCACTTCAAGCACATCGATGGGATCTTCTTTCTCTAATCGATATTTATTCACCCCGATAATCGTTTCTTTCCCAGAGTCAATCTGGGCTTGACGTCTTGCTGCTGCCTCTTCAATCCGCATCTTTGGCAGCCCGGTTTCAATTGCTTTTGCCATTCCCCCCAGTGACTCCACCTCTTGAATATGTTCCCAGGCTTTGTGTGCTAATTCATGTGTTAATGATTCTACATAATATGATCCGCCCCAAGGGTCAACCACATTGCAAATTCCCGTTTCCTCTTGAAGATAAAGCTGCGTATTACGTGCAATCCCTGCAGAAAAATCTGTTGGTAATGCAATCGCTTCATCCAATGCGTTTGTATGCAGGGATTGCGTATGTCCCAAGGCAGCTGCCATTGCTTCGATGCAAGTTCTCGTCACATTATTAAATGGATCCTGTTCTGTGAGGCTCCAGCCAGATGTTTGAGAATGGGTACGGAGGGCCATCGATTTTTCTTTTTTGGGATTAAACTGTTTAATCAGCTTCGCCCACAATAAACGGGCTGCCCGCATTTTGGCTACTTCCATAAAATAATTCATTCCAATTGCCCAAAAAAAGGATAACCTAGGTGCAAAAGAATCAATATCCATTCCTGCTTTTAATCCCGTCCGAACATACTCCACACCATTTGCCAAGGTATACCCTAATTCAATATCTGCAGTCGCTCCTGCTTCCTGCATATGGTACCCAGAGATACTGATACTGTTAAATTTCGGCATATGCTGAGAGGTGTAGGAAAAGATGTCTGCAATAATTCTCATCGATGCTTCCGGGGGATAAATATACGTATTGCGAACCATGTATTCTTTTAAAATATCATTTTGAATGGTCCCTGATAACTGTGATTGGTGAACACCCTGTTCCTCTGCTGCCACGATATAAAAAGCCAAAATCGGCAGTACAGCACCATTCATCGTCATCGATACTGACATTTTATCCAATGGAATGCCATCAAATAGTATTTTCATATCCAAAATCGAATCGACCGCTACCCCTGCTTTTCCGACATCTCCCTCAACACGAGGATGATCGGAATCGTAGCCCCGATGAGTAGCCAAATCAAAGGCAATCGATAGTCCCTTTTGTCCGGCAGCTAAATTCCGTCGGTAGAAGGCATTGCTTTCCTCTGCTGTAGAAAATCCTGCATATTGCCGGATGGTCCAGGGCTGGTTTACATACATCGCGGGATATGGCCCTCTTAAAAACGGGGCAATCCCAGAGACAAATCCCAAATGTTCCATACCCTTCATATCATCAGCAGTATAAAGCGGTTTCACTTTAATGTTCTCTAACTTATTCCATTCACTATCAAACTCAGTTCGTTTAGGTAGCAGGGATGCGGAAAATGTCTCGTTAAAGGGCATTTTCGTAAAATCAATTATTTTGTTCATTCAACTTCTCCTCCTTTCATACTAAATTCCTCAAACAGTTCAGCTCCGCGATGGATCCTTAATTTACGAACAAAAGGAGTTATAGAAACGGGCAGCTGTATTACTTCCATTAAATCTTCTATTGATGCACCTGTTTCTGCCGCCAGTATGGCATTTTCGAGTGAATTATTGGCGATGAAATCTTGTAATGCCTCTTTAGTAAAAAGTGAATCAACAAGTGAATTTAGTTGATCTGTATCAGGTTTTGCACTTTCCAATGTTGAGCTATGATGATCGGGGTTATGTTGCTGATTTAATAAACGACTTCCGATTGAACGCTCGCTCAATTCAGGATAGATATTGACTCCTACGAACTTATGTTTCGTTTGTTTAATATTCTCCATTTTTTCATCTGCTGTTTTAGCAACCATTTCTTGTGGAAAGCCCGCTTGGAGAGCATTATACAATCCACCCATCTCTTCCACTTTTTGAAAGAGTGCCCACGCTTTTTCTGCCAGAGAAAATGTTAATGATTCAATGTACCAAGAACCTCCCGCTGGGTCGACCACTTTTCCCAAATGGGCTTCCTTTTCTAATATAAGTTGCGTATTCCGTGCGATACGGCGAGAGAACTCATCAGACGCTCCATTCGGTTCATCAAAAGGAGAAACACTTAGACTATTAACTCCGCCAATAATTCCCCCAAAAGCTTCGATCGTACCTCTTAAAATATTTATATAAGGAGCCTGGATGGTTTTTGTCCATGCCGATGTCCGGGCATGAATAGACATCTTTTGAGAAGTTTCATTTCCGCCCAACTCCTTTACAATTCGTGCCCATACCATTCGGGCAGCCCGAAATTTAGCAATTTCCATAAAGAAATTAGAACCAATGGAAAAAGAAAAACGCATCCGTTGTGCTGCATCATCCACAGATATTTGGTAGTTTTCCAGATTTCGCAGATATTCCAGTCCTCCAGCAATAGCAAATGCCAATTCCTGAACGGCATTTCCACCCGCCTCATGATAAGGCCGGGCATCAACGATAATCGTTTGAACATGAGGCACAAATTGCTTGGACCATTTGGTTATTTCAGACATCATTTCATATGCTTGATTAATAGAATAAGGCAAGGATCCTCGCGTAACGAGCTGTCCCAATGGATCCATTCCGATGCAGCCTCTAAGTTTTTTGGGATCTTGGTGCTGCTTTTGTAAATAAGCCATAAATGAGGCGTAAAATGGAAGACCAATCAATCCTGCTTCGATAAAGACCGGAACCTCTTCCAAATTGATGTCTTGAAATGCTTTTTGAAAGTCTTGCAGCGTCGAAAGGGAAACACCCTTGTCAAAGCTTGTATTCTGATCAGACTCCAGTTCAAACCATCTTTTGTCGTCTGAGACCATATGCAGCATCGTTTGCCCTTTTTCCAAATCATGTCTTGCCGCTTTGTTAAACTCCTGAGGTGTTGAAAAGGCTAATTGCTGACAGACATCCCAGGGCTTCTCCAAATCACCCTCTGCCGTCGTTCCTCTTACAAAGGGAAATTGACCCGGCATTGTGGATAAATACGGTATATTTTCGGTATCGTTATGCCTATAAATCGGCTGAAGAGGAATACCTTCGTAGGTGTTGGTCACAAGCTTTTCCTCGATTGAGGCTCCTTTTAAGGTCTTCTCTACCGCTTCTCTCCACTGTTGAAAGGTTGGTGTTGGAAATTCTTGAAACAAAGATTTGTCTTTCATCTTATTAATCAACTCCTTTCTTTCAGCTATTACGTCTGTTTTACTAGAAAAAGAGGCTGACCATGTTCCACCAGTTGACCATTTTCAACCAACACTTCTACGATCTCTCCCTCCATTTCCGCTTCAATTTCATTGAATAATTTCATCGCTTCAAGGATGCAAACTACAGTAGGTTTATCAACTTTATCCCCTGCCTTTACAAATGGAGGCGCATCCTCTGCTGGAGCTCTGTAAAACGTACCGACCATGGGAGAGACAATTTTTGAGAGGTTTTTTAATTCCTCATTTTTTGCCAGATTATGTACCTCAGTAAGGGTTTCGCTTGTTGCCGCAACTTGAACTTGTACTTTTGAAATCTCCTGTTTAGATGGTATTTCAGTAGTTGTGTCAGTAACCGTGTTACTGGTCTGATTCTTGGAAGAGTTAATCTGCTGAGGAACTGTTTGTGAGGTTCCTACATTTCTAAAAATCGAAATTCTCGAATCGCCTTCTTCGATCTCTAAAACCTCAATGGCAGAATTATCAACCAGCTTAATCATTTCTCTGATTTCTTGGATTTTAAACATTCTTTTCTCCCCTTTTTAATAAATACATAGAAAAATTACTTCTCTATCTGTAATGGATTGGTCTCAAGAAATTTTGTGGTAAACTGTCCCTTAACAAAGGATTCATGTTCTAGTAATTTTTGATGGAACGGAATGGTTGTTTTGATTCCGCTGATGACAAATTCATCAAGAGCCCTTTTCATACGACCGATGGCCTCTTCCCGATCTTTTCCCCAAACGATCAGTTTGGCTGCCATCGAATCATAGAAAGGAGAGATTTCACAGCCTGGATAGATAGCACTATCCACTCTTACCCCATAGCCCCCCGGAGGCAGGTACATTTCAACTTTTCCTGGAGAGGGCATAAAATTCTTTGCCGGATTTTCCGCATTGATCCGGCATTCGATGGCCCAGCCGTTCATTTTAATATCACTTTGGTTGAAGGACAGCGGATAGCCTGCGGCAACCGAAATTTGTTCTTTAATTAGATCAATTCCCGTAATCATTTCTGTAACTGGATGTTCTACCTGAATACGGGTATTCATTTCCATGAAATAAAATTGACCATTTTTATCTAACAAGAATTCAACCGTACCAGCACCATGGTAATGAACTGCTCTAGCAGCAGCTACTGCTGCAGAGCCCATCTTTTCACGAGTTACCTGTTCAAGTGCTGGCGAAGGGGCCTCTTCTACCAGTTTTTGATGGCGACGTTGGATGGAACAGTCCCGTTCACCTAAATACACGACGTTTCCATGTATGTCCCCGATGATTTGAATTTCAACATGTCTGGGTTCTTCAACATATTTCTCGAGATATACGCTACCGTTTCCAAAGGCTGTTTCAGCTTCTTTCTGTGCTTGACGGATCGCTTTCTTCAAATCCTCTTCATTTTCTGCTACTCTCATTCCTTTTCCACCGCCGCCAGCTGTTGCCTTCACGATAACGGGAAAGCCAATTTCCTTAGCGATGGCAACTGCTTCTTCAAGATTTTCAATTAAGCCATCTGTTCCAGGAACGGTAGGCACTTCTACATTCTTCATGGTCTCTCTAGCGACCGCCTTATCACCCATTTTTCTGATTGCTTCTGCCTCAGGCCCAATAAAGGTAATGTCACAATCCGCGCAGATTTCAGCAAAAGTTGCGTTTTCCGCTAAAAAACCATAACCTGGGTGGATGGCATCAGCATTTGTTAGTAAAGCAATGCTAATGACATTAGTCATATTCAAATAACTCTCTGCAGAAGACGTAGGTCCAATACAATAGGCTTCATCCGCCATTTGTACATGAAGAGCTTCTCGATCGGCTTCAGAATAGACGGCAACAGTTGATATTCCCATTTCCTTACACGCCCTAATCACACGGACAGCTATTTCTCCTCGATTAGCAATAAGAACCTTTTTAAACATGTCCAAGTTCCTTTCCAACAGTTATTTTATAAAGGGGTTGTCCATAATCGATGAGCTGACCCTCTTCGGCGAGCACTTCAGATATAATACCGTAATAGTCTGAAGTAATTTCAAACTTTAAAAGGAGTCCTTTTACCGAGCAATGACCAAGTAAGGAATCGATTTCAACCTTGTCCCCAGGTTTAACTATCGATTGAAAAGTCCCAACATTCATTGAGTGGAGCACTTGAGACTTTGGGTTATCATCTGGTTCACTTACGCATACATCAGAATGATCATTGGTTTGCTTATCGACTAAATTTAAAGATTGAGTTGATGAATCGCTAAAGGGATAAACGGGAACATCGTCCACTTTTTTAAGAAAAACTCTGAGACCTCCATTTTTCACTTCTAGTGTTTCGAGAGACGATTGATCTACCAATCTTACCAATTCTCTTATTTCAAGCATTTTTACCATAGGTTGCACCTCTACATATTCGTACTAAAACCATTATTAATTTGTTTATTTTTATTATTTTAACTTTTCAATCTATTAATGTAAATTACACTAAAATCAATATTCATTAACTAACGGTTAACTATATATGAAAATGGATTTAATAATGGTGAAAAGAAAACAAGAAAAAAATATAAATTTAAAACAAGTGTAATGAAATGCTCCATAACTTATTTTAAATCCGAAGATAAAAGAACTCATAAAACCTAGTATAGTATCCATTCATTTACAAATAATTAGAATATCAATCTTAAAATGTTTTCTATGGGAGTAGTCATGTCGAATAATCTAAAATCAGAAAAGACAAACATCGAAAGAACCATTGAGAGAACCGTCGATCAAAATATACAAAAGATAAAAGAACGATTCTCTCACACATTCGACTTACGCACAAGAACCCTTATTTTTAATCATAGACGAATATGTATCGTCTATCTCGACACCATCGCCGACAAAGGGATTATCAATGAACGAATCATCAAGCCGATTTGCGAGTTAAAAGAAGGAGATCTGTTAATAGACCTTCCCATCTCCAACATTGAACTCACAAACGACTTCAAAAAAGTAGAGGAAGGGCTTAGCAATGGGAACACTGTTCTGTTCGTCGAAAATATGCGGGAATCCTATATCGTCGAGACCGATAGTTTTCAAACCAGAAGTTTGACAGAGCCCATGTCGGAAAAAATAGTCTATGGATCCCATGACGGATGTGTGGAAAGCATTTTAACCAATATCAATACCATCCGAAAACGGATCCGTTCTTCCGACTTGAAGACCGAAATTTTTCCGATTGGTGAAACCATTAGCACGAATATTGTGGTCATTTATATGGAGAATTTAGCAAGTGCGGAACTTGTCCGGACCGTAAAAAAACGGATCAGGTCTATTAAAATCGGAAACGGACTGACCTCCGGAAAGTTGGAAGAATTCATCGAGGACAGTTCCATTTCCATCTTCCCGCAAATCTTGAAGACTGAACGCCCCGACCGAATTACCGCCAATCTTATGGAAGGAAGGGTCGCCGTTATGGTGGAAGGAGATGCAACCACCTTGATCATGCCTGTCACCTTTTTTTCTTATTACCAGTCACCTGATGATTTCGATGTAAGGACGATTATCTCATCTTTTTTGCGCATCATCAGGCTTGTCGGTTTTTTCATGAGTGTCACTCTGCCTGCTCTATACATCGCCATCGTGTCGTTTAATTATGAAATCATCCCGATTGACTTGGTGACAGCGGTGAAGGGTAGCGTTGACTATGTCCCCTTCCCACCCATCGTCGAAGCCTTCATCATGCAGCTCATTTTGGAACTCTTGAGGGAAGCGGCAATTCGACTTCCGAGCTCCATTTCACAAACCATTGGCGTGGTAGGTGGACTCGTTATCGGAACCGCCATTGTACAGGCTAATATCGTTTCCAACATCATGGTCGTCATCATCGCATTGACGGCAATCTCATCCTTCGTCAATCCCATTCACGAAATGAGTTTTTCCATGAGGATATTAGGATTTCCGATGATGATTGCAGCATCAACTCTAGGAATTGTGGGAATTACCCTCAGTTGGACATTCGTACTTATGCATTTAATCAAACTGAGGTCGTTCGGTGTTCCTTATTTTGCTCCGGTAGCACCGATACGTTTTTCCGATTGGAAGGACACCTTAATTCGTAAGCCTATTTGGATGATGAAAACGCTTCCAACATCTACAGATTCAAGCGGACAAAAACTGTCAAGCGGGAAGAAAGAGTGGAAAGAGGATGAGTAAAGAACATTCGTCCATTACACCGTTCCAGCTTTTTTTCTTCGTTGTTAAAGCAGAACTAGGTGTCGGCATCCTCAGTCTGCCAGCGGCGGTTTATGGTTTTGCCAAACAGGATGGATGGATATCGATTCTCCTTACTGGGTGCTTTTGCATCTTATGCATACTCCTTTATTCGTTATTGTTCAATCGGTTCGAAAACATGAATATCCTAGACATTTGCCGTTATCTTTTCGGGAAATGGGCCATGAAATTGTGTGCCGCTGCCTATGCCATCTATTTTATATTGGCTTCCTTCATTATCAGTTTCGGATACATGGCATCGATGCGCAGATGGATTTTATTATCGACACCTCAATGGCTTGTGTTTTTAATCTTAATGATGTTTGGCTTATATTTCGGAAAGGAAAGTCTGAGGAATGTAGCAAGCTTATGCCAATTCGCCTTTTGGTTTACATTTCTTCTCTTCTTTTTTTCCTTAGGAGGGTTTAAGCATGCGGATTGGAATTACCTGCTGCCAATCCAAGAAATCAAGATCATAGATATCATGAAGGGGGTCTATGGATCCATCTTGTCTTTTTTTGGCTTTGAAAGCCTCTTGATCATCTGGCCCTTCGTGAAAGGGGTAAACAAAAAAAAGATAAAGGCAGCGATTTTCTCCACTTTATTTGTGACGTTTACCTTTTTATACATCACCATTTTATGCACGGTCTATTTTAGTGGAAATGAAATCAAAACGATCGTAGAACCCACCTTGTTTCTGCTGAAGTCCTTGACGTTATACGGGATCATCGAAAGGCTGGACCTTATCTTCCTATCCGTTTGGGTCATCATGTCGATCGCCTCTTCAATCATCTATTTACATTTAGCCAATTCGGCCATGGGTTATTTGTTTGAAGAAAAGGAAAATAAAGAAAAGAAAAATAAAAAAAACATCAACCGAATCATGTTCATCATCGTTTTTTTACTTGGAGGATTCCTCCCGCAAACGAAAGGGATTATTGATCCGTTAACGAAGATTTTCAATTTTTCCGCCATATTATTTGCCATCGTCATCCCTTTGTACTTATTGGTGCATTCATTCCTATTCAAAAAGAAAAGACTGAACGAGAGGGAAAGTCATGAATAAAAAAACCATTCCGCTGTGCTTATCTGTAATATTGTTAGCTGGATGTTGGGACCAAAATCCCTTGAGAAAAAATGTGGTGGTCGTAGCGGGAGCCTTCGATAAAATAAATAAAGACAATATATTAACGACCGTAGCGCTCAGGAGTACCAGACAAATTTCAGGGGGTGAAAACGAAACTGTAAACAGCATCGTAAGCGCTTCAGGTCATACCCTAAGGGATACCCGAATCAAAATCGATAAAAAAACGGTCGGTAATTATTCTCCCAATAAAATACGCGTTATCCTAATAGGAGAAGAATTGGCGAGGGACCCTATTACACCCCATTTGGATGCATACCTAAGGGATCCGAAATTGACCTTATCCGCAAGCGTCGTTGTCACAAAAGGAAAAGCGGGAGAAATCATTAAACTAAATAAATATCAGAATAAATTAATCGGGGAGGCGTTGACCAAATTACTCGAAAGCGCGGAAACCATTTCCATCATCGCCCACGAAAATCAGCAGACCATCAAAAATAAAATCAGCGATGAAGGAAAGGACTTCGTTCTTCCGTATCTTGAATTAAAGGATAAAGATATCGTTTTTACGGGGGTTGCCCTGTTTCACGGCGACCGTTATACCGGCAGAACATTAAAAGAAGAATACCCCGAACTTTTATTGTTGATGCAAAATAAACAACACAGAAATACAAGATTAATGGTACGTTCCGGAAAAGAAAAAGAACTCAAAAATTACATCTCCTATACTTCAAGAAAATCGAAAAGAGACATCATGATCACAACAAAAGGCGGAAAGCCGCGTGTCACATTGAGTTTTAACCTGACCATCGAAATAAACGAATATAACGGAAAAAGTCTGCGAAGTCAAAAAGATTTGGATGAATTGAACCGAATCATTTCTCGAAGAATTGAAAAGGAGATGGACACGGTCATCCAAACCTTACAGGAAGCGAATTGTGATGCATTGGGACTCGGAAGGATGATGATCGCCCATCATCCAGAAACATGGAATAAAATGAATTGGGAAAATGATTACCCCCTAATCAATATAACATCTCGTGCTAAGGTGAAAATCATCAACAGGGGACTCATCTACTGAAAAATGGATGAAAACGAATAAAAAAACTAAGTAATAAGATGAAGGGGTGAAATCCCCTTCATCAAACTTGAATTCAATTTAACGATTGAAGTGGGATAGTAGGATTTCTGTTTTCACCTCACAGATTTAGATTTATTTAGTGGCCCTTCACTCATTAATCTTTGAAAAGATCTTTTGCAATAATGTTCTTCATGATTTGATTGGTTCCAGCATAAATAGCTGCAACAGGAATGTCCCGGTACCTGCGGGCAATAGGATATTCTTCCATAAAACCATAACCACCATGAAGCTGCATACATTCTGCTGCTGTACGTTTGGCCATATCGGTAATCCACCATTTCGCCATGGATACTTGGGTAACGACATCTTCTCCATTCATATGCTTGATAATAAGATCGTCAACGAAATTACGACCCAATTTAATCTCAGTTGCCATCTCGGCAATCTTAAATTGTGTATTTTGGAATTGACTAATGGACTTGCCAAAGGCTTTTCGATTTTTCACATAGTCAACTGTCATTCTAAGCATTTCTTCAGCGCTAACCTGAGCTGAAATCGCTATAATCAGCCTTTCCTGCTGGAGTTTGTTCATCATATAATAAAAGCCTTTACCCTCTTCGCCCAGAAGATTGGTTACTGGAACACATGCATCTTGAAAAATCAATTCTGCAGTATCTTGACCGTGCAAACCAACTTTATCCAATTTTTTTCCTCTAAAAAAGCCAGGTGTACCTCGTTCAACCACAATCAAGCTAATCCCTTTGTAGGCAGGAACGGCATTTGGATCAGTTTTACATGCCACTACGACTATATCGGAATGTATTCCATTCGTGATAAACGTTTTTTCTCCATTTAGGATATAGTAATCCCCTTCTCTTTTGGCCGTGGTTTTAATATTGGCGAGATCCGATCCAGCCCCAGGTTCGGTCATGGCAATGGCCGTCACCTTTTCACCGCTCACGCAACCAGGAAGCCAACGCTGCTTTTGTTCCTCCGACCCATATTCAATTATGTATGGTACAACGATATCATTGTGTAATCCTAAACCTATTAAACTTGTACCTACACGTTCTAATTCTTCATTAAAAATGACTGAATACGCAAAGTCCGCGTTCAAACCACCATACTTTTCATCCACATTCGGGCATAAAAACCCCTGATTTCCAAATTTCCTCCAAAACTCACGAGGAATAATACCCTCACGTTCCCATTGGTCATAATAAGGAACAGCTTCTTTTTCTAAGAATTTTCGAACAGATTCTCTAAAGATTTTATGTTCATTTTGAATATAGTTAGCTGCCATCATCTCTGCCCCTTTTTTATTTCGTTTGCAAATCCACTAAAAACTTACCTTATACATCGTAACTACTACAGCACCGCCAAGGCCTAGGTTATGCTGCAGGGCAACTCTCGCATTTTTGACTTGGCGATTGCCAGCTTGTCCTCGTAATTGCCATACCAATTCGGTACATTGCGCCAAACCTGTTGCACCGAGAGGATGGCCTTTCGACATTAGACCCCCAGATGGGTTAATGACAAATTTGCCGCCATAGGTATTGTCGCCATTATTAATGAAGGTTTCTGCTTCACCTTCTCCACATAAGCCCAAACCTTCATAAGTGATGACCTCGTTCGGTGTAAAACAGTCATGTAATTCAATAACATCTACATCATCAGGTCCGATGCCTGCTTTTTCATATACTTCTTTTGAAGCTCTTCTAGTCATTTCAGCTCCGACGATATGAATCTCATCTAAATATGATTCAGCTGTATCGGTAGCCATTGCTTGTGATACAATCTCAACTGCATCCTGAAGTCCATGTTTTCTTGCAAATTCTTCACAACATACAATTGCAGCAGCTGCCCCGCAGGATGGAGGACATGCCATTAATCTTGTCATGTATGGCGGATAGATGACTGGAGAATTTAAAACTTCTTCCACGGTTAGTGGTTTATTAAAAATGGCATATGGGTTATTGACAGCGTGGCTGCGTGTTTTAACTGCTACTTTAGCAAAAATGTCCGGATATGCTCCGTATTTACTGATATACGCACTGCCCGCTGCACCAAAGATTCTTGCTGCACCAATATTGGAAGGAGCATCAGGGTCTAATGTATCTAAGCGATCTGTAAATGACTTTAAAGGACTAGTTCTGTCTCCCCACACATCTGACAATGGACCTGGCTTCATTTCTTCAAAACCAAAAGCAAGTGCACAGTCAACTACTCCAGATTGTACTGCTTGACGAGCTAAAAATAATGCTGTCGAACCAGAGGAGCAGTTATTGTTTACATTGATCACTGGAATCCCTGTCATTCCTACCTTGTAAAGAGCAGCTTGTCCAGAAGTACTGTCACCATAAACATAACTAGCATATGCCTGTTTAATTTCTTTGTAATCAATCCCAGCATCTTTAATTGCACCTAAGATTGCTTTAGAAGCCATTATTTCATACGGTTCCTGTGTTCCAGGTTTTGTAAACTTTATCATATCGACGCCAATAACTTTTACACTGTTTTTCATTTTACTTGCTCCTTTCTAATTTTGTTTATCACACAAAATTCATAATATTTACTTTATTTTAACTTTTGCCAATAATAGTGTAAAATACAAGATAGTTATCTATTGTTAATTAACAGTTAAATCTTGGAGGGAATTCTATGCATTTTGAGCAACTACAATATATAGCAGAAATCGGTAAACAAGGGTCTATTACAACGGCTGCTGAAAAACTTCATGTTTCACCACCTGCTATCAGCAAATCGATCTCGAACTTAGAAAAAGAACTCGGCATTCAGATTTTTAGACGCTCAAAAACTGGTATGGTTCCGACACAACAAGGGAAAGCCGTTATCAAAAAAGCATATGAAGTCATCTCAAAAATTCATGAGTTAAGAGAAGAAGCGAAGTTACAAGAAACATTGGCTAAAACCGAGCTAAAGATTTCTTGTCTACCAGGTTTGACTTATTCTGCCTTTAACTCTTTATTGAAACTTCAAATCGATTTTCCTGAGGTTATAGTGGAAATCCAGGAAGATGATTTAAGAAAAATATTTAAAGATGTTAAAACTGGAAAATGTGATATCGGAATAATCGCCTCTAATAATATTGAATTAGAGGAAGAACTAGACTTAGTTTATAAAGAATTGGCTTTAGGAAGTCCATGCATTTTGGTTGGAAAGAACTCTCCATTTGCATTCCATGAATATGTAACTCCAGACGATCTAAAAAATGAATGTTTGGCCACCTACAAAGGCGATTTAATGAAGTTCTTGCTGAAATCCTATTTTTCCAAGAACCGAGTAGTTATTAGCAGCAACAATGTCGAAATTATCCGGAAAGCGATTATTGAAGGAATGGGTATCGGGATTGCCTTTGAAGAAATATTTAAAAATGATGCAGATGTTCTAAACGGAGATATCCTTATTATTCCATTGAGAGATAGTGATCTACTAATTAAATCTATTTATTCCATTCATGCAAATGACAAACCCCTTACCCCCCCTGCCAAATTATTTTTGAAATTTGTTCAGGATTATTGGGGCTGATGTGATGTCGTTTACTTTGACTCTTTTGTAAATTCTAGTCAGGAAAGTTATATAGAATAATAATACTGCAAAAATAAAATAACCTTTGCCCTTTAGAATTTAGGGCAAAGGTTATTTTAATTATTCAGGATCCTATTGAACTAATTATTGAATCTTTAATTCTTCCTTGATGTCTTCTACTGATTTGGATTTGTATTTGCTCACTGCTTTTGGAGCGTTTGTAACTGTTGGGTTTTGAATGCCAAAGTTCTTTTCTACAAAAACGAAATCTTTCGCATTAACAGTTCCATCAAAGTTAATGTCTGCATTACGGTTGTTTGTGCCCCAAGCGGATTGGATAGCTAATGCATCATTAATATCGATTACATTGTCTTTGTTTACATCACCAGCTGCTGCAATTGCAAAGGTTTCAGTTCCTAATGTTTTAAGCATTCCATAATCAATACCATCCATTGTTCTGTAAGCGTGATTATTTTCACCGTTAAACTTATCGTACATTGTGAAATGACCTGGAATATCTCGAACAACAGTCATTTGTTCATGTGTAACAGGTAATCCAGTTGCGTAAATTTGACCTAGTTTATCAATGATTGCTGGGTATGTGTTTCCTTGGTTGTCTTGGATTGTTACTTTGGCTCCTACTTTTGTGTAGTCTTTAGAATAATCCCATGAACCATCTTCTTTAAATAATCCTTGTGTTTGAACATACCCTTTCACAGAAGTGAAGTTTGATAAAATCGCAATTGGTGTAATATAAGAGAACGGCTTTGTCACAACGTTGTTAACGTTTGTAAATGTTGAAGTAATCGTTCTAAATCCAGCATCTGAAACATCTTTGATGTCTGCAATTTTAACTGTCACATCAACCATTGGTACATCTCCTGATACACCATCAGCAAATGTAACATTTACATCTGATTTAACATTAGTAGTACCGAGTAGAGTTGTTGTTGTTGTTAATTTCCCGCCTAACGCTTGTGCCGCTGGGTTTAGTTTAATGTCTACAATTTTTGTATCAATTGAACTTGTCACGAAGCTGTATGCAGCTTGTTTTACCTTGTCTACGTTGTTTGCATTAAGAGTAACTGTCATTTCATCACCAATATGAGCGGTAACTTGATTTAATCGAGTTTTTGTATTCACTGAACCGAAAACGTATGGTGTTGTGTCTTTTACGAAGAAATATTGTTTCTTTCCGTAAGAGTTACCTGCTTGATCACCGCCGATAAACCAAATCTTTGATACTGGTAAACTTGGTTTCATGGCAACTGCATTATTAACATTTCCATTTTCATCTAAAGTAAGTTGTCCGTTTATTGCATTCAAAGGACTATTATCAGAGTACTTAATTACGTTTAAACCTTGGTTAGCTTCTTTCGCATCAATGCCAGCCGCTCTCATAGCGTCGATGTTTTTGTCATGAATTGAAGCAGTAAGTCCAAGTGTTTGTTGACCGTCTTTGTATTCAACGAACGGGTTGCCTTCTTTTTCGCCTTCTACTTTAAGGTCGAATTTATCAGGCATTGTGTTATCAACGAAGATATCTTGTGAATCGATATACGTTGCTCCATCAGTGCCATAAGCAATTAATTTAAGTTTGTAATGACCTTCTGGTGCAAGGACTGCGTTATTGTTGATTAGTGTTTCTTCTTCATTTATGAATGGTTTGTAGTATCCGCCGAATGAGCTAATTAGGTATTCTTTGCCTTCTTCACGACCAAAACCATCAAATGCGGTTGCTAATCCTAAGCCCTTACCGTTTGCGTCTGTTAGAATGATATCAATCCAGTCAATGTGAGACTTTAGTGTGAAATATGTGAAGAAGTTTGGGTAAAATAATGGATTCAGCATATTATTTCGATCACTAGTATGTGAACGTTGGAAATGTCTTACGTTTGCGAATCCTTCTTCTACATATTTTGCTCCGAATGGAAGGCGATATGTTTCAGACGGATTCTCTTGGTTTGTATAAACCACATAACCTTCGTAGATACCTTTTTCAGCTGAGGCTGGAATGGAAAGGTCTACTTTTCTTGAAATATTGCTATTTGCAGGTACTCTAACGATTTTATCTGTAGTAACCGTTACACCGTTTTTCTCTGCATCCTTAGAACCTCTTAAATTAGTTTGGAAAGAAACACTTACATCGAATGTTTTAGCTTTTGTTCCGTTGTTCTCAAACTTTAGAGTGCGAGAATTTTTAACATCCGAGCCAGTGAAAAGCTCTTTACCGAAGCTAAGTGCGCCTGTTGTTTCTTTCACATCTACCAATTGTCCATTAATGCCAGTTTGTGTTTCATCTTTTACTTTGATTTCCATTGTAGAATGAACAGCTTCATAAGGATTTACACGACCTGCACCTTGTTCAAATACGCTGTAATCACCTTTTAACGGGTCAGCTGTATTCATTAAGATTGTTTTTACATCTTCAGGCTGTACATCTGGTTTTGCTTGTAATACTAATGCGGCAAGGCCAGCTGTGAATGGAGTTGCCATTGATGTTCCTGACATACGATCATAAGCATGAGTGTAATCCACTGGATTCGTTTTGCTATGAATGAATCCTGGAACAGTTGATAGTACACCGACTCCTGGTGCTACAACTTCCGGTTTAATATCATAATTGATATAAGAAGGTCCGCGAGAACTAAAGTTTGCTAACCCGTCGCCTTGTGTTGTAATTTGACTTAAATCACTGAATGTAAATGTTGTTTTACCACTTGCGATTTGTTGTTTTAATGCAACTCCATCAGCCATTGTCATGCCGAATCCTGGAATAAAATCTACTCCATCTCCAAAGAAGAACGGTAGAAGTCCGTCAACGTTGTTATAAACAATCGCTGCTGCAGCTCCTTTTTGCTTAGCTATAGAAATTTTCTCGTTAATGCCATTTGTTCCACGTTGTACAAGAACTACTTTGCCCGTTACGTTAAGGTTGTTATAGTCAGATGCTTGACCAACACCCGGAACATTTACAATCGTAAACGTTTTACCGATTAGCGTTGAAAGCTCATCGCTGTAACCTTTTCCTAGCAACCTCATATCAAGATTTAAGTTATCGTTATGACCTTTGATTGTCGGAATTACCGTTGGAACATCGCTCGCACCAACTGTTAATGCTAAAGCTGAAGATCCTGGAGAACCTAAAGTATACATTTTATCTCCGTTGTTACCTGCAGCAATAACTGCTGTTACTCCGCTTAATACCGCATTATCGATTGCAATACTTGTAGCATAAAGTGGATGGTTAATCGCAGAGCCTAATGATAGATTGATAACATCCATTCCTTGTTCTACAGCTTTGTCGATTCCGCCGATAACACTTTCAGCTGTCCCGCCTTGTGGACCAAGAACACGATATACATATAAGTCAACATCTGGGGCGACACCAGTAGTAGCGGTCTCGCTGTTAGCTGTTCCTTGACCTGCAATCGTACCGGATACGTGTGTTCCGTGCTCTGTCACATAGTCTGAACCATTGTTTGCTGGATTAGGTTTTCCGGCTTTAATCCAATCATCATAAGTTGTTTCCATTGGATCATTGTCGTTATCAATGAAATCATACCCGCCTTTAAATACATCTTTTAAATCTGGGTGATTGTAATCAATACCTGTATCAAGTACAGCTACTTTTACGCCCTTACCAGTGAACCCTTCTTTGTGAAGTTTATCTACATTTAGATAAGAACGTTCTGCTGCCATACCTTGCCCGGTTGATTCAAAGTTAGCTTCAACAGGTTCTTCTAGTTTTACAGTTTCATTGCTATAAATGGCTTTAACTGCTGTTGATTTCACTAATTCTTTTAGATTGTTCGCAGGAACCTGTAATGCTACTCCATTGAAGGCGCTTTTGTATTCACGGTTTACTTTATAAGTTCCTTTTGCTTTAGAATCTAAATCTTTCTTAAAGGTTGCATGATCAGCATCTGCGTTGCTCTTTGCCATATCAGCAGATAGAACTTTCCCTTTTACAGCCGCTTCAAGAACAGCAACTTTTTGTGGTTTATTCTTAAACTCTACGATTACTGACACAACTTCCTCGCTATCAAGATTTACATCTTGCGATAATTGAAGGCCCCTTGCTCCGGACTGTGAATTCTTAAGAGCATCACGTTGTTCTGGAGTTAGGCTGTTCAAAATGTTTTCGGTGTTTATATTTGTGTTCGCATTATATTGCGGAACTTCTTGTCCAATGACATCAAGTGGACTTTCAGCAAATACATTAAATGCTTGTCCTTGAGAAAATAGCATACCAACTGTTAGGGCTCCTGCAAGTATTTTACTAGTTTGTTTTTTATTCATAATGCTTCTCTTCTCCTCACCCAAATGTTTTTTTACAATAAATTTAATTTATAATATTCAGAAATTTCACTACATCACTCCTCTCACAGCATCTATATAAAATTTATAATTCCTAGAATAATATTAATTTTATTTTAACTCCCATTAATTTTAGTGTAAAATACACGATAATTAACTATCGTTAAATACAAGTTAAATTTCAATGGAATTCGGTGCATTTTGAGAAAATACAATACATAGCGTAAATCTGTAAACAACGGTCTACCACAAAGGCAGCAGAAAAACTTCACGCATCACCATTGGCCATCAGCAAAGCGATTTTCAAAAAGTTATAGTGGGAATACAGAAAGATTATATAAGAAAAATAATAAAAGATATTTAAACTGGTATTCTATCAGGGTACAAAAAGGCTATCACCTTAATCAGGTAATAGCCTCGTATACTTTATTTATGAAAATTAATAAAATTGAAGTATAATATTATTGCGTAAAATATAAATATATCAGAACTCCACTGCTTATTCTTTTTATAATCTCTATAGAAATTCTTCTTTTCTTCTATTTTATTATCCTAATTTTTCTTCAGCTATCCCGTCTTTTCTGTTATGAATATTGGCCAGAATCTGAGCTGCTACCGCTGAACTCAGTTTTGCATTAAAAGTACCAAAGGAAGTTATTATGCTTTCCGAGCGCTTACCAGTCAAGAACATTCATAGCAAGGTATTTGAATGATAAAACGGCAGCGAATTCGCTGCCGTTTAGCAAAGGTATGGCATTTTAATCAATTTCTATTCTTGATTTGGCAATCAGTCATCTTTTGTTTTGATTCTATAACATGAACAAGTTCTTCTATAATATCGTTTAAACTCAACATGCTTGTATCTTTTCTTAAAATGATAGAAGTTTTGTATAGTAGAGTTTTTTCTTGTTCACTCATAAATATAGTTTTTTCTTGTTCATACATAAAAATTCCTCCATTTTTAATAGAATGCTGAATTTTAATTTTATACGGTAAAACCCAACTTATTCTTGGAAGATCACGGAATAAAGAATTAATACATTTTCAGAAAGACTATAGATACTTCTTACGGTGCAAGTACACTGAAAAACATTAAACTTATCTACCAGAAAAAATATTGTACTAAATTCAAATTCTAATCTGATAGATTATACTGATTTAAAATTTTTCTATAATCATTATTGGGTGATTCATTAATAAATCGTGTATCTAACTCATTAGCCAAGAGTATAATAAAGTCTTTGCAAAGATTTAACTTAATAGCAGAATTAAATGCTTCTAGCAATTGTTCGGTGCTAAGGTTTTGCATACTTGTCTCACTCCACTTTACGTCAAATACCTTCTTTCAAGTAAGAATATGAAGAGAGAATACTCCGTTGTAAAATGTCATCAGCAATCAAGAAATTAAAAAAGCAGCGTGCCGTGAAGGTGATCTGCTTTTTTTGTGCGATATAGGAAATTTATTAACAAATAAAGGTCTCATCCGAATAAGAATGTGTTTTCCTTTATATATGTACATTATTTACTTGGAGCAACAAGTACACGCACGCTATCTTCCAATCGATGGGCAATATTTTGATGAGTTTTTCTTCCTATTTTTAAAAAGTTGTCTGTGACTGCTTCCCAAGCATTCAGTGCTTCATTTGTATATTCAATGAATGCCTCGCTATTTTGTTCAACAAGCCTCTCTGATCTTTCCATTAACTCAAAGCCCTTGTTAATTGGAGTTAAATAAAGCTCCTCTAATTTACTAGCTGCTTCACTTAATTGTCCTATTAAAGATTCAGTCACTTCTTGAGTAGTTTCATTTGTTTTAATAATAGATTTTTGGGATAACCCTTTACGCAAATCGCTATTAAATTTTGTCGCTTGCTCAAAGAGACCCATCATGGTTTTGCGGTATACACCATTAAACTTTGTTGTTTCCTTGATAGCTTTTAAGTAAAGTTCTTGGCGTTGTGCTCTATATTCTCTTGTCCGAGAAACTGCACCTTCAAACTGATTCCAAAATGTTTCAATAAATGACTCTGTAACATAGCTTCTTTCTTTTTGCTGCTCTACTTTTGGAACCTCTACTTTTGGAACCTCCACATTTTTAACTTCCTTTTTTAGGACTTCTTCTTTTTGTTGAATCACCTTTTGTACCATTTTCGTTCCTCCTCATTTACTTTGTAAATTTCTCTATTTTATCCTCCTTATGAAAAGGAGGTATGTAGAGTTCAAGAAAACTAGAATACATTTTAAAAAATTGATCGAGCATGGATCGGTATCGCTCGAGTTGTCTAGAATGACCCTTTAGGTAGGCTTTACCAACATCAGTTATCGAATAACATCTTTTGGCAGGACCGCTTCCATTTGTTTGCCACTCAGATTTCACTAGTTTGTCATTCTCTAGTTGTCTCAATAATCGATACAAGTTTCCTTGGTCAAGCGTATGAAAACCGAAAGCTTGAAGCTTTTGATTTAGTTCATAGCCATGAAGTGACATCCTACTAAGAAGCAATAATATAAATGGAAGGATAAAGTTCTTAGATGGAGTAACATTATTTTCATTTTTAGAATTCATCATGACTACACCTCAACAAAATTACTATATATGTATTTTACACATATAGGTCGCATTTAGTCAATTGCATCTAAACAATAAAATAAATAAAATTTAATAATGCATCTATTTTTTGACTATTAGGGGTGTTAGAAAATGATTTGACGAAATGATTTATACGGACCACTCGAGTACAATACTAAAGTTAGTATCTGAAGAATTTGCCTCTACTTTCGCGATGGATGTATCCTTTACCCACAATTCTTCTACATTAAAGGAGGAGTTTACTTGTATTGAAATAGATGTTTCTTGCTGGAGACCTTTTTTATATAGGATGGGTGTGTTCAAAGGATAAATTAATATCCGAATCGTCAAAGCTTTTTCTCGCAAGATTGAAAGAAGACCTTTCTAAAAGCTAAAACCTAAATTGAGTCTATTTATTTTAACATCTTCACTTTTTTTCTATATTTTTAAGCTACTAATGAAGCAAACAATCCTCACTTTAATTAGTGAATATTGTTTGCTTCATTAGCTTGCTTATGATCATTTATAAATGACTACGAAACGATCTCTTATAACAATCTCATCAATAATAACCATAGATCTAAATTTAATATCTAGAATCTGCAAATCTTTAGCTTCTTTTAACCAGCAGTTTAATTCTTCTGTTTCCTCAAATACCTTCACTTGAATTACTGAAACAATATCATTACATAAACCCATCTAAATCCTCCAAAAAGTAAGTTAACATGTGTACACAAGACAAATTCCAAACAGTTTCTATGGTTAAACCACTACAAAAACACTTTAACTTTACCTTATCCAGCACTAATTAATATTGCTAAAAGAAAAACCCCTGATGAAATATTTTCATCTTGGGGTGTAAGACAACGCTTCATGTTAGTTTCTTATTAAAGTGGATCATTAGAATACTTTATTTTCTATTTGTACTAACGAGTAATTTCACACTTTCTTCAAGGCGATTTACCAACATTTTATGATTGTTTTTTGCTATCTTCAAATATTCATTTGTCACTTTTCCCCAGACTTTGCGGCGTTCTCGCGAATAACGAACATACGTTTCACTACTTTCCTCGACGTTCTTTTCTAACCGTTCGATAAGATCAACAGTGAATTTAATTGGAGTTATAGCCAATTTCTCTAATCCTTCAGAAATTTCTTCCACTTGCATTATCTGCTGATCCGATATTTGTTTCAATTCGTCAATTTTTGCAAAATTACTGGATAAACCTTTGACGATTTCCCTGCTTGTCTTTCTTGATTCTGTATATAAATCGGAGATTGATTTTCTAAATTCTTTATTAAACTTAATCACATCTTTTACAGACTTAAGATAAGCTTCTTCACTGCTTTCGCGGAGTTTTCTTGCTTGATCCAACGTTTGCTCGTATTGTTTCCAAAGTGTTTCTACATATGGATTGGATACAACTACTTCTTCTTGAGCTTCATCTTTCATTTGTTTTTTTGTTTCTACATTTGGGTTTGATACAACTACTTCTTCTTGAGCTTCGGCTTTCATTTGTGTATTTGTTTCTACGTATGGATTAGATTCAACAACTTCTTCTTGAACTTCAGCTTTAAATTGTGTTTTTACTTCTGGAACTTGTTCCTTTTTCTTTGTCATGGTTTTAGTCATTTTCGTTCCTCCTAATTATCTACATTTCATTTCTCTATGGAATCCTTCTTTTGAAATGAAGGGAAATAGAGCTCAATCATAATGGTATACATAGTAAAGAATTGGTCTAACATAGATTGATAACTTTCTAACTGATTTGCATACCCTTTAAATATGTAGTGACTGCCTATGTATAGCGTCGTTTTGCAGGACCAGTTCCCGCAATATCCCTTTCCGATTACCAGGTTATACCCTTCGTTTGACTATATATGTATTTTACACCTATAGGTAAATTTTTGTCAATGATCGACTCCTATCGACAATTCGGAATTTGTTTAGTGTTTATTTTCGAAATGTGGCCGATACCCCATCAGATCATGAGTTGCACCTGAAATAGATGGAAAGAGGACCTTTCTAACAGCTAAAAGCTTTCTATATTTCTAAACTACTAATGAAGCAAACAATCCTTACTATAATCAGTAAGGATTGTTTGCTTCATTCATTAGATTACCTGTTCATAGATTGGACTCTGCTTATTTAGAAATTCAAGTAATAATTCATTATATCTTTCTTTGCATTCTATGACAGGTGCATGGCCACATTCATCCAAAATGACTAATTTTGCTTTACCTAAGGTCATTAGGTGTGTCTGTCTAGCTAATATTACCGGTAAAAGTTTGTCGTAAAATCCTCCAATAATAAGAGTTGGTACTTTAATAAAAGGTAACATAAATAAATAATTTACACCTATTGTTGCTTTTGCTGTTTTAATATATGTTTCATCCTTTAATAATAAAGCATCTTTTACTTCTTGGATTAGTTCTGGATTTTGATCATATAAACAATTTGAAGCAGCCGCTGAGACTATATTTTCTCTAGGTGTCGATAAAAATTGGTCAATTTTCTTTTTAAGAATCCACTTTGCCCCAGTTTTCGGTAGATATGAAGTGGTATTTGATAAAATCATGGACTTTACTCTCTTTGGAAATAATTTGTAAATTTCCTGTACTATTATTCCACCTAGAGAAATACCACAGAAGTGTGCTGCTTCTATTCCTAATTGATCTAGCAGGCGCATAATATTTTTAGCAAAATTCGGTATCGATATATTTTCTACGTCATTTGATTCACCATGCCCTAATAAGTCAGGAATAATTAACCGATATGATTCTGAAAGCCCATATTGATTTTTCCAGCTTTCTTTTTTACAGCCAAAGCCATGAATCAACACCAATGGTTCGCCTTTACCCATATCTAGATAATGGAACACCAACAACAACAACTCCTTGAAAAAGATAGTGTTATTAGGAAGAGAGTTTTCATAGATAGTTTGTTTTTTAGAACTAACTTCTTAACCGTAGTTCTCTTTTTAGTATTTTTCCAGAGGGGTTTCTCGGAAGGGAAGGGGCCATTTCAAGCACTTTAATTTTCTGATATTTTGCTAGTTTTGAATTGCAAAAATCTAACAATTGCTTTTCGTCAATATCTGATTCAGACTTTAATACAACAACAGCTTTTACTGCTTCCCCCCACTTCTCATCAGCAATGCCTATGACTGCAGCGTCCAGAATATCAGGATTTGTAAATAGAACATCTTCAATATCCTTCGGATATATGTTGACACCACCGCTTATAATCATATCTTTTTTGCGGTCGAGCAAGTAGTAGAATCCTTCATCATCTACTTTGCCCATATCCCCAGTCTTAAACCAACCGCCTGGTAAAAATGATTTTTCCATTTCTTCCGGCAGCTTATAATACTCACTAAATAATCCAGATCCCCGAACGACAAACTCGCCTTCTTCCCCAACACCTACATCTATCCCTTCATCATCAACAAGCCGAACTTGAAAAAAGGCACACTGTTGTCCAACACTGCTTGTTTTACGAATGACATTCTCCGGACGAAGAATAGTAAAAGCACTAGTTTCAGAACATCCAAAAAATTCTGATAAATTTGTCTGAAACTTCTCGATAATTCGCTTTTTAACAGTCTCAGCAAGTGGTGCTGCAGCAGAAAGTAACATCCTTAATGAAGATAGATCAAAATCTTCGAAATCTGGAACCTGTAACATCATCACATATTGTGTGGGTACAAAAAACGCAAACGTTACCTTTTCATTTTGAATTAACGATAACGTATTTTTCGGTTCAAAATCTCTAGTAATAACAAGTTTTGTTTCACACAAACCTAAAAAAAATGAAAATAAATGGCCAACACTATGATACATTGGAACAGAAATCAACACCGTATCACCGTAATTTATTTTCCATTCATTTGCCCCAATTAATGCCCGGTATATCATTGTTTCCTGTGTAAATATAATCCCTTTTGGTAAAGAAGTAGTTCCCGATGAATAGATCATTGCCGCAACGTCTTTCCCAGTCACTTCAATGTTTGGCGGCTCCGTTGATCCGTTGGCAATGAGGTTCTCATAATCAAGGTAAATGGAAGATGATTGTGTCCCACCTATGATGATTGTAGAATTAGGAGTAATTGTATGAAGAACGTCTAAGACCGTTTCGAATGCTTCTAGCTTTTCCTCCTCTACGATGGCATGAGTTGCATCCGAACTATTGACTAATGTGCGTAAATCATTTCCTTCAATCATGTAATTGACGGGTACCGCAACAGCACCAGCTGTTGACAGCGCATACAAAACTTCCACCATTTCAATTCGGTTTTTCATGTACAATACTACGTGAGTTCCTTTTTTTACGCCTGCTTCAATGAGTGAATTGGCTAGTGCATTTACTCTTTCAAACAGTTCCTGATATGTCCTTTTTGTTTCTCCGTAAATTACAGCTACCTCATTTGGTTTGTTTTTCGCATAAATTGGTAACCGTTCATGTAAATTTCCAATCTCCATTTTTCATCTACCTTTCTATTAATCCTGGAACAAACGTGAGATTTTTACCTAAAATAATAAGATTTTAGTGTTTCATTCATTTATTCCCATTAAACTAACTCTTCAAATTTATTTTTCTATCAAAACACCTCCTTCAAAAAACTAAGGTTTCTAGTTTTTACAAGTGAAAATCGCCTTTATTCTGCGAATGTTCGTATGCATACTCCATGAAAACTTTAACCGAATGATTGAACGTGGCCAATCTTTCATCGTTTGTAGCCCCTATTTTCCATCGATAATGCATCTGCTGCATAACGATTGCAATTCTGAAATATGAAAAGGTCAAATAGAAGTGAAGGTAAGAGATATCACGCTTTGTTTTCTTAGCATAACGTTCAGCAAACTCCCTTCGACTGATAAAGTCTGGATGGGCAGTTATACTTGGTATCCCCTGCTTGACTAAATCAGGGTCATCATCCTGATTCCAATATCCTAGAGTTGTTCCTAAATCGAATAATGGATCAGCAATCGTTGCCAATTCCTAGTCCACCACTGCCTCTACTCTTTGAAGATCTGGTGAAACCCTCCATTTAGTCCAAAGCATGTAGAAATAATAGATTCAAAAATCTCTTATTTGTTCTTTAGTTTTTCCTATTTGACTAGGATTCTATTTATGAAGTTGTTCAAGAGGTTTTACTATTTCTTTGTTATGCTCGCCCAGTTCCACTCCGGTATGTTTATATTCGGGTTTAAAGACAGTTGTCTTTATTGGGCAGGCGACTTGTTTTTGGTAGCCCCCTTTTGGCCTTTGAACTTCAACTATCATTCCTCGATTGACAATTTGAGGATGTCCACATGCCTCGGCAAACGAAAGAACTGGTTCAACGCAAGCCTCAATTTCTGCAAAAATAGTTCGCCACTCTGTAAACGCTCTCTTTAGAAAGGCAAGCTGAACTTCCTTCTTGAATTCAACAATATCCTCCATCTTCTCACTAAAGCTAAGTTCAATTAAGTCTGGCCGTTCAATACCTTCGCATAGAAGCTTACGGAATTTAGGTTCAAGACTTCCTACAGAAAAATACCTGCCATCTTTTGTTTCATAATAATCATAAAAGGTACCGCCATTCAACATCGTCCCCTCAAGCTCAGGGTTAATTCCTCCCATCAAATAACTGGCCGCAACAGTAGCATTCAGGGCAAAACTGCAATCGGTCATACTAATATCAATCCACTGTCCTTCACCTGTACGTTCTCTATAGAAGACAGCAGACAATATTCCAATAACCGCATGTAAGGAGCCGCCAGCTACATCTGCGATTTGAATTCCCGCAGGCGCAGGTCCCCCTTTACGACGACCTGAATAACCTGCTACACCAGAAATGGACAAATAGTTGTTATCATGTCCTGGGCGATGACGGTATGGCCCAGTTTGTCCAAAACCTGTGATCGAACAGTAGATTAATTTGGGGTTTACTTCTTTTAAGGCGTCGTAGCCTAATCCCAAGCGTTCCATTACACCTGGACGAAATTGTTCTAATACTATGTCGTATTCAGCAACTAATTTTTTCACGATATCAATAGAATCTGCATTTTTTAAATCTAGGGTAATCGCCTTTTTTGAGCGATTGATATAACCATGATGCACTGAATCTTTACCATCACGTGGATACCCGTCTCTCAAGAGATCAGGCCTTGTAGCTGATTCCACACGTAAAACCTCAGCACCAAGATCTGCTAGCAGCATCGTTGCATAAGGACCAGGAAGCAATGTAGAAAAATCCAGTATTTTCAACCCTTTAAGCAATGTCATTTAATTCACTCCATTCTCACAATTTGTTATATATTTCTTTCGAAGTACCCCATTGATATGGTGCATCTGACATATTACAAAGTGGAAAACTGTGATTTTAATTGCAAATTTATTATAATCTTAGGTTAGATGCGATAATTCCTTTCATGATCTCATTTGTACCTGCAAAGATTGATTGGACTGCGACATCACGGTACCACCTGGCAATCT
This sequence comes from Neobacillus sp. NRS-1170, assembly GCF_050468025.1. Taxonomy (NCBI): domain Bacteria; kingdom Bacillati; phylum Bacillota; class Bacilli; order Caryophanales; family Bacillaceae; genus Neobacillus; species Neobacillus sp. NRS-1170. The sequence continues at coordinate 212,202 of NZ_JBITPF010000011.1, forward strand.
CGTATTCTTCCATAAATCCATACCCACCGTGCAGCTGCATGCATTCAGATGCTGTTTTCTTTGTTAATGCTGTCGACCACCATTTTGCCATGGACATTTCTGTAATAATATTCTCTTTAGCGATGTGTTTCTCAATAATAGTATCTAAAAACGTACGGCCAATTTGAATCTCCGTTGCAAGCTCTGCAAGTTTAAATTGTGTGTTTTGGAAGGAACTGATTGGTTTTCCAAAAGCGTGCCGTCCCTTCACATAGTTTAAAGTAATTTCTAGCATTCTTTCAGCACTGACAATAGCTGAAATCGACACAATTAATCGTTCTTGTTGTAGCTTAGACATTAAATAATAAAACCCTTTATTCTCGTCCCCAAGGAGATTCTCAACAGGTACAATGGCATCTTCAAAAATGAGTTCCGCTGTATCCTGTGAATGGATCCCCATCTTTTTTAATTGCTTTCCTTTTTTAAATCCTGGTGTGCCTTCCTCTACGACTATTAAACTAATTCCCTTATGTCCAGGAACTGCATGCGGATCCGTTTTACATGCGACCACGAACAGATTTCCTAAAATACCATTTGAAATAAACGTTTTTTCACCGTTGATGACAAAATGGTCACCTTTCCTTACTGCCGTCGTCTTAAGTGCAGCTAGATCAGACCCTGTACCCGGTTCTGTCATGGCAACTCCTGAAATAATTTCACCTGAAACAGCACCAGGTAACCAACGTTTCTTCTGATCTTCCGTTCCGTAACTATCAATGTACGGCATGACAATGTCACTGTGAAGTATAGCACCAGCGCCGGGTCCTAACCCTAATTTAGTAAACTCTTCATTGATTATGACGGAATAACCAAAATCAGCATTTAAACCGCCATACTCTTCACCTACCCACGGGCATAAATACCCTTGCTCCCCCATTTTTCTCCAAAACGATAGAGGAACTAACCTGTCTTCTTCCCATTTCTCTACAAAAGGGGCTGCTTCTTTTTCTAAAAATTTAGCAAATGCTTTTCTGAATATTTGATGTTCTTCTTTCAAATACCTTTTTGTAGAAAGATTTGTTTTTCCAGTTAATGTTTTGGCCATATTTATTACTCCTTTTTTGTTTATTTAATAACATTCCTAATATTCACTTTATTTTAACTTTTCTAAACAATAGAGTAAAATATAAGATAGTTATGAATCGTTAAATACAAGTTAAGTTTAGAAAAGGATATTATACATTTAGAGACATGATCTTTATTAAAACTTCAAATTGATTTTCCTGAGGTAATCGTCGGAATCCAAGAAATGGAAACCAATCAGATATTGAAGGGTGTAAAAAATGGAAAATGTGATATTGGTTTATTTCCGGAGCTAAGAATGACTTTAAGGATGAAATAGACATAACATATGAAAAATTGGCATTAGGAAGTCCTTGCATCTGTGTTGGAAAAAGTTCTCCATTTGCCTTCCATGAGTTTGTAACCCCAGTGGATTTACAAAACGAATGTTTTGTTACATATAAGGGAGAATTTACAAATGCCTTACTGAGAACTTATTTTTCTAAGAATCGAGTAGTTATCCGATCTAACAACATAGAAATCATTAGAAAAGCAATTAAAGACGGAGTAGGAATTTCTTTTGCATTTGAAGAAATATTTAAAAATGATGCCGATGTACAAAACGGTGATATCATTATTGTTCCAATGAAAAATTATTAACTTCTCGTTAAACCAATTAGTTACATTTATGCAAATGAAAAACCGCTTTCGCCCCTTGCCCGCACTTTTTTGAAATATGTTCAAGATTATTGGGAATGATTAAACGAAACCTTTGTTGATTAAATTTTCAAGCAGCCAAGATTTTTGTCATTCATGGCTGCTTTTGTATGTTTTTATATTTTGGTTTTTAAATAGGAAAGTGTTCATATTTCAACAGCACTCTCCTTTTTATTTGCTTCTTAAGATTTTAAATGTTCCAATGCCTTTAGCTAATAGTTTACCTTCACTATTCCTGATTTCCCCTTCGCCCGAAGCAATCTTATATCCTTGATGAAGTATTTTTGCAGTCGCAACAATGATTTCTCCTTCGACTGCCGCGGCGAAATAACTTATATTTAAATTAACTGTTACCAAAGGATCACCTGCAAGGTTACGAATATTCACACCTAATACACAATCAAGAAGTGAAGCGTAAACTCCTCCATGTAACGTTCCATTTAAGTTTAAATGTGATGGAGTTACAGGCAGTTCCAAAATGATCCCCCCATCATCTAATTGAAATACGTCAAATCCCATTGAAGCTTCTAAACTATTACTCCCTTCAAGCCTTTTTTTTAAGTCTGCGACAAACATAGTTTCACCTCATTTTATGCTTATTTTATTTTAATATAATAATTTTCATTTCATTATAACTTTTACTAATAAATCATGTAAATTGGCCCTTAGTTACCTATTATTAATTATCGGTTAAATTTCGGTGTGAATCCATGCAATTTATGGAAAAGGGAAAACACCTCCGAGTATTCGTATTTCTAAATACGATCACATAGAGGTGTTTATTTTTACCTTGAATTCTTGTTAATGCTCCAATTGGACTGAATGATTATTTTATTTGCCCGGAAAACTGGTATAAGTCCAGCTAATTTTTCTAAACAAGTATTTCTCGCTCAAATCGTCTTTCTTTTTTTGAATGGATAGCTCTTCTATGACTTTCTAAAGAATATTCATCTAATTCCGTACGGCTAATACTCCATTTATCAGCAACTTATTCTGCCGAAACACCTTAGTGGAGTACTTATAATCACTATTTCGAAATGATAATCTTTCCGGTTTCTGGTTCATATGAGATATAATTAGAGATTTGTTGTAATTTTCCAGCCTTTGCTTGAATCATGTACATTCTGGTAACTCCGAAATGGTTTTTCTCTGAAAAGGAAATTCCGGCATACATGGATCCGTCCCAATTATCAAAGGTATAAAATGATTTTAGGAAGTGATCCCATGTTAAGTTGTCTTCTGTTTTTCTTAAAGCCTCCACAAAAACTTCAGACAATGCCCAGCCAGATGCGACAATATTAGTAACGGGTTCGTCAGGATAATATTTCTTAAAGGTTTCATTTAATAGTTTTACTTTTTCATTATTCACGTCATCTAAACTTACAAAAATGTTCCCACTGTAGGTTCGTTCCCAGACATCCCTTCCAGCTAATTGAAAAGCACGTGTGTCGGCACCGCCTGCAGTTGAAACGATGTAATTAGGCTTGTCAAAGCCAATTTTATACATTGCTTTTTTTAAGTTCACCGCCGGACTAATAACACCGAAATTGAAAATCGTATCCGGCTTTGCCTGCTGGAGTTTTTGTGCCTGGGAAGTAAAATCTGTATCAGCAGGAAGGAAAGAAACTTCAGCTACAATTTCAACTCCGGGATAATTTTTAATAATCTCTTTAACTTTATTATAAGGAGCTTTGCCGAAATCATCGTTTTGATAGGCAATAGCAATTTTTTTCGCTCCTAATTCATTAACCGCATAATCAAACATTATTTGTGCCTCGACTTCATAATTCATCGAGGATCCTCCCATCCAATTTTTAATTGGCGGGTCAACAAATTCTTTTAATGAACTACCAGGCATGACGACTGGAATGCCCTTTGCTACATAATAGTTCTTAGTTGCAAGATTATTCGTAGAGCCAACATTCCCTAAGACAGCAAATACCTTATCAACTTCGACTAGTTTCTTAGCATTCTGTACGGCTTTCGTAGGCTGGTACTGATCATCATAGGCAATCAGCTTTATTTTACGACCATTTACTCCGCCCTTCTCATTAATGTATTGAAAATAGGCATCCATTCCTTTACGGCGTGTATCATAGACAGCAAGTGGACCTGTTTGTGGGGCAGATAATCCTACTAATATTTCATTTTTTGTAACTCCTTGAGCAAGCTTCTCTGTGATATTCCCTTTTGATTTGCTGCTAGTGTTTGTAGTTTTGCTGCTGCAAGCGGCTAATAAAAGCACAGCCATAATTACAGAGACAAGCAATACATAACCTTTTTTGAACTCCATTTCATTTCCCCCTTATTTTCTAAATTGATTTTTATGTTAATTTTTCTTAGCCCCCAAGGTATAAACGGCGAACCTCGTCATTATTTCTTAAAACCTGTGAGCTCCCTTCCAACGCGATGTTCCCGTTTTCTAAAACATAGGCATAATCAGAAACAGACAGTGCCATATTCGCATTTTGTTCAACTAATAAAATCGAAGTTCCATCTTGATTTATTTTTTTGATTATTGCGAATATTTCTTTCACAAGGATAGGTGCAATTCCGAGAGAAGGTTCGTCTAATAAAAGTACCTTTGGTTTGGCCATTAGGGATCTTCCAATCGCCAGCATTTGCTGCTCTCCCCCGCTAAGGGTTCCTGCTTTTTGTTTTATTCTCTCCTTTATTCTAGGAAAATATGAAAATACTCTTTCTAGATCTTCTTTTATGTTTTTGTCCCTTCGGCTAAAGGCTCCCATCCTTAAATTTTCCTCAACTGTAAATAGTGGAAATAGTCTCCTGTTTTCTGGGCAGTGGATGATTCCGCTCTTTACTACTTTGTGAGGGCTCGCTTTCAGCATTGATTTTCCATCCACTTCATATCCGCCATTTTTCGGTTGAATTAGTCTAGAAATAAACTTTAATGTAGTCGATTTGCCGGCACCATTTGAACCAAGTAATGAAACAATCTTCCCATCCTCAACCGTTATGGATACTCCTTTTAATGCATGAACATGTCCATAATAAACGTGCACATTAGATAACGTAAGCACTTCCCTCCACCTCCCCCAGGTATGACTCAATCACAATAGGATTTTTCTGGATGTCTTTGGGCAGCCCTTCCGCTATTTTTTGACCAAAGCTCATGACCGTAACATAATCCGAAATTTCCATAACCATTGACATATCATGTTCAATCAACAAAATTGTATAGTTCATTTCTTCCTTTAATCTGATAATTAAATCACTGATTTTTTTGGTTTCAACCGGGTTCATTCCCGCCACAGGTTCATCTAATAAAACGAGATTCGGTGACGAGATAATCGCTCTGCCGATATCCACCATCTTTTGATTCCCAAAAGAGAGATTCATCACTTTTTCATGTGCTAAATCAGTGATCGAAAGCAATTCCATTACTTCATAGGCTTTTTTAATCGCTTCTTTTTCCGTTCTTTTCACTGAAGCTAAATTAAAGGCAATGGAAAATAAATTCTTCTTTAAAATTGGATGTAAGCCAGTCAATAAATTATCAAGAACGGTCATTTTTGCAAACAACTCAACATTTTGAAAGCTTCTTGTAATTCCATGTTGAATGACTTGATGGGGTTTCAGCTTTAAAATATTTTTTCCCTTAAATTCAATTGTCCCAGATGATGGTGAATAAAATCGGCTTATACAGTTAAATACTGTCGTTTTTCCTGCACCATTTGGACCAATGATGGAATATATACTGCCTTCAGGAACATCAAAAGATAGTTCTTTGACAGCCTTGACCCCTGCGAAATTCACAGTTACATTTTTAAAGCTTAGCATCTCTTGCAGGTCCTCCTCGTTCTTAGTCAGAATAAGTAACTTCCTTTTCAATGATTATCTTTTCCCTCGTCTTTTTTAATTTCAATAATTCCTGTAAGGACATTAACCCGTGCGGGCGGAATAGGATAACTAGAACAATGGCAATTCCAATAATGATATTGGTTAATCCAATAAATGATTTCGTTAACTCAGGCAGAACCGTGAATACAATTGCACCAATGATGGCACCAGGTATAGAGGCAAGTCCTCCAACTACGATCATCCCCAGCAATAAAAATGAAGTGACTATGGTAAAATCGTTCGGGCTGACAAATCCAAGCCAATATCCATAAAGTCCGCCAGCAATACCTGTAAAAAATGCACTTATGACAAACATCAAGGTTTTGTAAAACGAAAGGTTAATTCCCGTGGCTTGTGCAGCGGTTTCACTTTCACGGATGGCAACAAATGCTCTGCCCAATCTGCTTTTCAAAATATTGTGAAGAAGCCAGGTGATTAACATGGTGATAATAATAATCACATAAATAAATTGAATATCTGCGGATAACCATTCAGGCCTTAAAACCGAAAGCCCTGAATAACCCCCAGTAAGTGAAGACCAATTCAATGCAATTTGAGGAATGGCTAGTCCAAAACCTAATGAGACAACAGCAAGAAAATGGCCGCTAAGCCGAACGGAAGGAAGACCAATTAATAAACCAATCAATCCGGTTATTACACCAGTTATTGGAAGAACCAAAAAAAATGGAAGAACCAATTTTGATGCTAGAATGGCAGCAGTGTAACTACCCACTGATAAAAACCCAGCGTGTCCGATGGAGATCTGCCCTCCAAATCCGATTAATAAGTCTAAAGACATGGCAGTTATTGCATAGACGCAAATCATGACGAATATGGAAACGAGATATACGGATTGCTCACCGATAATTGGGAAAACAAGCAATGCAAGAACGAGTAAGAATATCCATGGTTTCTTTTTTGATAACAACATGTTTATCACACCTTTTTGACCATTTTAGCCCCACCGAATATACCTTGTGGTCTAACATATAAAACAAGTACGATTAACAAAAATACAAACACAATTTTCAAGTCTGGTGAAAGATAGAAACTAATGAGATTCTGGAAAACTCCAATCATTAATCCACCGACAACGGTACCTGGTAAACTATTAAATCCCCCAAGCACTGCCCCTGCAAAAGCAAAAATTAATACTTCCCCCATCATGTTTGGACTCAAAAATGTAATCGGTGCAGTCATAATACCGGAAATTCCCCCAAGTGCAGAACCAATTGCCCATGCTGTCATAAAAACGCCTGAAACCTTAACACCCATTAGCTCTGAAGCCATTTTATCCTGCGCGGCAGACCGCATAGCTAAACCAATTTTTGTGAAACGGAATAAAGTGAAAAACAATAGCATTAGAACAATTGTTAATCCAACCATGAAGAATTCGTTACCAGAAATAAAAATACTTCCGAACTGAAACGGACTACCGCTTATTGCTTCCGGATAGCTAACGGTTTCATACCCCCAGGTAATTCCGGCAAAACCATTAAAAACCATAAATAACCCTAATGTGAGAACAACTTGATTTATATGCGGTGCTGAATGAATCCGTTTCATAAATAGCAGATAGACCAGCATCCCAAATAGTGTGGCAAATAGAAGCGATAAAACAAGAGATAGTGTGTAAGGCAACCCATACCTTGTTAAAAAAACATAGCTTACAAAGGTTGTAACCATTGCAATTTCACCATGTGCAAAGTTGACGACCTCCGTTGTTTTATAAATTAAAACAAGACCTAAAGCCGCTAATGCGTATATACAGCCAAATATTAAACCACTTACAATGATTTGCATAAATTTGTCACCGCCCTTTTAACTTTCACCTTCTGTGGTCCTTACATGATCGAGTAAACCCTAGTAAAAATAAATAAGATTCATAATATTCAAACTTTTTAAGACAGAACTTAGTCCTAATAAACTTAGGGCTAAGGCTGTCTAATTTAATACACTTTCATTATCTACTATGTACTAAATTTAGATACAAATTTGTATGAGTTAAATTTATGTTACTGATCTAGTTACCTGCTAATTAGAATTGAGAGTTGGAAATCCCCATAGTTCTTTCGATAAATTTATTAAAGGGAAAGAATACATTTTCAACTTGACTAGTCACCGCTTTAAGAAAAGCTAGTTGATTCGTTTGGAACATTGCTGCTGTTTCTTTGATCGTTTTCATAAACATATTTCTATTATTTCGTCTAAACTCAATATATTTTTCCAAGGAGGCAACAAAATTTTCCCCGATTTCACCATTTATAAGCTTTTCGTAAGGTATTGCTGATGTTTCTGTGGTGTTACTCCATAGTTGATCGAGCTTATTGTTCATTTCTTCAAAGGAATTAGTAGGGAATACTGATAATAATGGTGTAGTAAATCTTTCTAATTCTTCTTTTGAAGTCTTCTCCCATCCGCGTAGTTTTTTAGAAAATTGATTGGTAAGTTCCTTAATATTGCTATTATTTTCTTGCAGTTTATCTGCAAATTGCATAGCAGATTGAAGAAAGCGTTCCTCCTTCATTGTTTCTTGTTCTTCCCAAGCTTCAACTTTTTGTAATGTTTGGTTCCATAATTGTTCTACACTTAATAAATTTTTTTCGATTTGATTGGTTAACATGATAAATTCCTCCAAATTTTGTAATAGATTTATTGATTTTGACTACTAATATCAAAGCAGATCTCCACATCACCACCTTTACAAAAACAATTTCTTAATTAAACCTTAGTTTTTTTCTTATTTGTATTTTTCTTCTTTGCCTCTACAAGCATTGAAACTTCTTCTTTTAATAACTTGAAGTCAGCTAATCCTTTCTTTATTTCTTCAAGTTCAGAATGCATTTCTTTTATTTCAGCTTGAACCTCTTTTGCTTGAGATACATCCGTTTTTAGCTTTTTTGTCAGGTTTATAATATCACGGGATACACCAACCACTTCTTTGATTTCCTTATTAGATGAGGTGACTAAACTTTGTAATTTCCAAATTTCTTCCTCTAACGAATCAACTTTTTCTTCCGTTTGAATTGATAATTTGATTATATTTTCCAAATCCATTTTGGAGGGTATATTTAATTTTGTTTCCATCATTTGTTGATATTTTTTAAACCCCTCCTGAAACAAAGTGCTCGAATCTGAAAAAGCACTAGCGGTTCGTACAAATTCATTATTATTTGTCAAGAATCGAAATAGTTCATTTACTTGTTTTTCCGATTCTGTAGTTAATTTAGTGAACATTTCATATGGATCAAATGAACTGTGCTTTGGCATTGTTAGTCCTCCTGGATGTTTTTATGAATTGATAATTCTTCTTTTATTGGATTTAAATTTTTTATTCTCTATATTCTTCCTCCATTAAACTTTTAAGCTTGTTAAGTATTTCATGCATAGATGTTAGTGATTGCTTGTTTGAGTTCCAGTTTTTTGTCATGGAAAAAACTAAGTCATCTAAATCATCTACTTTTTCTTCAATGGAAATATACTTCTTAGCTATATTAGAAATCTCTTCTTTAGTCACATAACCTTTGGAATTCAACCAATTTTTCGCAATAATTCTTTGAATTCGGACCCTTTTCAGATCGAGCCAAATCATCTTTTTTACATATATAAAATTTTTATGGCGATTGAATAAACATTTTATTTTTCCATTCAGCTTTTCTTCAAGTTGCTTGAAGTAATTCACAAGGTTCATATATTTCCTTTTAACTTTTATGCGGTAAACGTTTTGGGTGTTTTTGAGTTAACTCCTTTCGATTACTAATAATGCAAGTATTATGCCAAGATAAAATATCGCTATGAATCAGTTAATTTTCACTTAGCATATGTTTAATTTGTGTCGCAACAGACACAGTGTAGTTTTTTTGAGACACTTTTTCCTAACACAAATAAATGCAATATGAATGCATCGACCTGGAATATTTAGGCACAGCCTTAGAATGAGCCCATTTTTTTACATTGGCATACTTATTGCATTAATAACTATTATTATTTCTTCACACAAGGCCACCATAGATAAGTTGGGTTCAAATTTTCATTGATAATCTATCTATAATAGGAGGTATTCAGAATGGGAGAAAAAATGATTAGTAAACTTTCAATGCCGTATCTTCGAATGGGAAGTGGGGAGCCATTAGTTCTTATTCACGGATTTACTGAGTGGAAAGAGGGCTGGTTCAAACAATTTGAATTGGCTTCTCAGTATGATTTAATTATTCCCGATTTGAGAGGGCATGGAACCAATCCTACTCTGGATGGAATAACAATGGAAAATTTCGCTGGCGACGTTATTGAATTACTTAATGATCTCGGGATTGAAAGCGCACACATTTGTGGTTATTCTATGGGTGGTGCTGTTGCTCAAGAAATTTACCGTCAAGCCCCTGAGAAGTGCAAATCATTAATTTTGGCCTGTACATTTTTTTATGCACCTAAACACTTAGGAAAAATAGTAAAAGAGGTGCGTAACTTGGGATCTTTCTTTCTTTCAAATGACCAGAAAAATTTGAATGCGGCAAAAAAATGTTTTTATTCGTGGAGTATTGAGAATTTTAGCGCTTTTCAAAAAGGTCACAAACCTAACAAGGAAGGAGTCAATAAAACGATTGATGCTATACTTGAAGTCGATAATTGCTCATTATTACCAGACATAAAGATCCCTACTCTCGTTATTGGCGGTCAATATGATACATTGCTGCCTGTATGGATTCAGATTCAGATGTACAAAAAGATTCCAAATGCAGAACTTTGCATTTTTACTAAATCGGGGCACGGGGCAAAATTTGAAGAGACCCAAAAATTTAATCAATTATTGCACCAGTTCATTCGTAAACAATCACTCATTTCTAGCAGGTAAACAGAATAGAGTAGGCGCATGAAA